>DATHAP010000007.1 GCA_035489715.1 Actinomycetes bacterium | reverse complement strand
AGGTGGCAAGTCATCGCCTCGCGGTAGCCGTCGAGGGCCTCTTCGTTGCGCCGCACCTGGCGGGCCAGCCCGACCACGGCCCGGTCGGCCTGGAACTGCGCGAACGACGACTGCAGGAGCGCGCGGGCCCGGTCGTGGCCGAACTGGTGCACCAGGTTGACGGCCATGTTGTAGGACGGGCGGAAGCTGCTGCGGAGCGGGTAGGTACGGGTGCTGGCCAGCCCGGCCAGGGACTCTGGCTCCAGGCCCGGCGACCACACGACGACGGCGTGCCCCTCCACGTCGATGCCGCGCCGGCCGGCCCGGCCGGTCAGCTGGGTGTACTCGCCCGGCGTGACGTCGGCGTGGCTCTCGCCGTTCCACTTCACCAGGCGCTCGAGGACCACCGTCCGCGCCGGCATGTTGATGCCCAGCGCCAGCGTCTCGGTGGCGAAGACCGCCTTCACCAGACCGCGGACGAACAGCTCCTCCACGACCTCCTTGAAGGTCGGGAGCATCCCGGCGTGGTGGGCGGCGACCCCGCGCTCGAGCCCGTGCAGCCAGTCGGCGTAGCCCAGCACGGCCAGGTCCTGCGGCGGGATGTCGGCGCACCGGGCGGCCACGATCGCGCGCACCTCGTCGCGCTCCTCCGGCCCGAGCAGCCGCAGGCCGGAGCGCAGGCACTGGGTCACCGCGGCGTCGCACCCGGCGCGGCTGAAGATGAAGGTGATCGCCGGCAGCAGCCCCTCGGCGTCCAGCCGCTGAACCACGTCGACCCGGCTCGGTGTCCACACCGATCGCGGGCGCCGCCCGCCTCGCTGCGGACGCCGGTCACCGGCCCGGACGTACCGCTGCTGCTCACGAGAGATCCGGACCAGCTCGGGGCTGACCCGCGCCTTCTGCTCGTCACCTACGAACAAGTCGTAGAGCTTGTTGCCGACCATGACGTGCTGCCAGAGCGGCACCGGCCGGTGCTCCTCGACGATGACGACCGTCTGCCCGCGGACGGTGACCAGCCAGTCGCCGAACTCCTCCGCGTTGCTGACGGTGGCCGACAGGGAGACCAGGCGGACCGACTCGGGGAGGTGGATGATCACTTCCTCCCACACGGCGCCGCGGAACCGGTCGGACAGGTAGTGCACCTCGTCCATCACCACGTAGCCGAGCCCGCGCAGGGTCGACGACCCGGCGTAGAGCATGTTGCGCAGCACCTCGGTCGTCATGACGACCACCGGGGCCTCGCCGTTGAGGCTGTTGTCGCCGGTGAGCAGCCCGACGTTGGCGGCGCCGTGGCGGCGGACCAGGTCGGCGTACTTCTGGTTGGACAGCGCCTTGATCGGCGTCGTGTAGAAGCACTTGCGGCCCTCGGCGAGCGCCAGGTGGACGGCGAACTCCCCCACGACCGTCTTGCCGGCCCCCGTCGGCGCCGCCACGAGCACGCCGTCGCCGGCTTCGAGCGCCGCGCAGGCACGCACCTGGAACGGGTCGAGGCCGAAGGGGTACTGCGCGCTGAACGCGCCCAGCGCCGAGTCCTGGAACGTCTGCCGCCGACGCGCCTCGACGTAGCGCTCCGCCGGTGACGTCACCCACCCAATCTACGTGCCATCCGGCCCGGCCCCGAATGATCACGTGAACATGATCGATCCACCTCGTGCACGGCCGGTAGACCATGCAGGGGGTGAAGCAGCCGTGCACAGCGAGCCGACGAGACGCGTCCCGGTGCGTCCGAGGGCCGCCTGCGCCCGGCGCCGGGACGTATCCCCAGGCCCCCGCCTTCCACAGATCGGCGGCAGAAGCGTTCCCGACGGTCCAGATCCACGAGGCTCGAGGCATGGACGGCGAGCTGGCGCGCGAGGCGAGCAACCAGGGCAACATCTTCCTCAGGTCCCAGGCGCTCGACTCGGGCTACCGCAGCCGCGAGATCGAGACCCTGCTCAGATCCGGCGAGTGGGTGCGCGTCCGGCGCGGTGCCTACACGACACGGGAGACGTGGGACTCCCGTGGCCCGACGGGTCGTTACCTGCTCAGAGTTCATGCCGTCGTTGCCGCGCTGGACGGCCCCGTGGTCTGCGTCGGCCATACTGCGCTGGCCCGGCTCCAGGTGCCGTTGTGGGGAGTGGCTTTCGACGAGGTGCACGTCAGGCGGACGGATCAGCACGCATCCCGCCGGGAAGCCGGGGTCGTCCACCACCGGTACGACATCCCCGACACCGACATCGTGGAGATCGACGGACTGCTCGTCCAAGTGCCTGAGCTCGCCGCGCTGGACGCGGCGCGGATGGCCCCGTTCGAGGCGGGGGTCGTTCTCATGGACGGAGCACGACGGCTTCCGGCCTTCGACGACGAGAGGTGCGCGGAGCTGCTGGAGCGTCAGCGCAGCTGGCCGGGCTCCGTGCACGCATCGCGGGTCTTCGCCTTCTCGGATCCACGAGCTGCGACTGTCGGTGAGTCCCGGAGCCGGGTGCTCCTCGCCCGGATCGGCATCCCGCAGCCGGATCTGCAGAAAGAGATCCGCGACTCTTCCGGCCGGCTGATCGGCATCACGGATCTGTACGTCGTCGAGATCAGGACCGCGGTCGAGTTCGACGGCAGAGTGAAGTACGGGCGGAAGCTGTACGAGCAGACCGGCCGCCTCGAAGATGTGGACCTCGGCGCCGTGGTGTGGAACGAGAAGCGTCGCGAGGACCAGATTCGGGACGAAGGCAACGAGATGATCCGCATCGTCTGGCACGAGCTCGACGGTCACGATCGTGAGGTGCGGGCTCGTTTCGACCGAGCGGCCGAGCGGACCGGCGCGCCTCTGCTGGCCTCCTGAGCCGGGCTCTCTGCACGGTTCGTCCACCGGGTACACGGCCGATACGCCGTGCATCGGGTGCAGTGATCACGTGAACGTGATCATTCCCGGGGCGGCGGGGCGGGGGTGAAGACGTGCAGGGCGTCGGGGACGGCGTCGCAGGTGACGGGGAGGACGGCCACCCGCTCGCCGTCGGCGTAGGCGGTCACCCCGTCGGCGTGCAGGCTGACGCTGCGGGCGCGGCGCACCGACACGGCCGGGTGCTCGACGTGGGTGCCCTTGTAGACCCGCGGGAACACCCGCAGGAACTCGGGCTTGGAGATCGGGCCCAGCAGGGTCACGTCGAGCAGGCCGTCGTCGAGGACGGCGCCCGGACAGACCAGCATCCCGCCGCCGTACGACGTCCCGTTGCCCACGGCGACCAGCATCGCCTCGGACTCCAGCAGTTCGCCGTCCAGCTCGAGGACGTACGGCACCGGTCGGAACGTCCGCAGCTCAGCGACGATGGCCAGGTTGTAGCGGCTGCGGCCGTTGGGCCAGGACATCCGGTTGGCGCGCTCGTTGACCATCGAGTCGAAGCCGGAGCCGAGGACGCCCGCGAACCATCGGCCGTTGGCGCGTCCCAGGTCGATCGTCCGGGTCTGCGCGCCGACGACGAGGTCGACCGCGGCGACCGGGTCCTTGGGCACCAGGCCGACCGATCGGGCGATGTCGTTGCCGGTGCCGGCCGGGACGATGCCGAGGGGAAGGTCGGTGCCGCCGGTGACCTGCAGGGCGATGTTGACCAGCCCGTCGCCCCCGACGGCGACCACGCCGTCGACTCCTTGGGCGACTTGGTCGCGCAGCCGGTCGAACGCCTCGTCGCCGTCGCGCCCCACGACCACCTCGACGTCGAGCCCGGCCGCACGCAGTCGGTCGCTGACCGGCAGCAGCAGCCGCGCACCGCGCCCTTTGCCGGACGTGGGGTTGACCAGCACGGCGATGCGGCGCGTCACGCGCGGAGCGTACCGACCAGCGGGCGCCGCGCAGGCGTGGTCAGCGGTTCTGGTCCGGGCCGTCCGGCCCCTCGTCCAGGGGCGTCGGCTGGTCGTCCAGCGGCGTCGGCTGGTCGTCCAGCGGCGTCGGGCGGTCCCTCAGCGGACTCGCCTCGTCGTCGTCCAGGGCCGCGTAGTCCAGCCCGTCGATGCCGGCGCGCCGCCTCCGCCGGTCGGTGAGCAGCGCCAGCCCCGCAGCGGTGTAGTAGAGGAACAGCATCGGCACGGCCAGCGCCGTCATCGTGTAGGGATCGCCGGACGGCGTGGCGATGGCGGCGAAGAGGAAGGCGCCGAGGATCACCGGACGCCACGCCTTGAGCAGCTGGCGCCCGGTCACCACCCCGGCCAGGTTGAGCGCCACCAGGAACACCGGCAGCACGAACGCGATGCCGAACACCAGGAACATCCGCAGCACGAACGACAGGTAGTCGTTGAGCCCGATGATGTTGGCGACGCTCTGCGGGTCCGGGTTGAAGCCGATCAGCAGGTCGAAGCCCTTGGGCAGGAAGATGTACGCCAGCACGGCGCCACCGAGGAACAGCGGCACGCTGACGGCCACGAACGCGATGCCGTAGCGCTTCTCCCTCTTGTGCAGGCCCGGCGCGACGAAGCCCCACAGGTTGTACATCCAGACCGGGCTGGACAGGAACAGCCCCGACATCGCACAGATCTTGAGTGCGAACGTGAACGGGTCGCCGATGTTGCCGAAGTTCAGGGTGACGGTGGCGCCCTCGCGCTCGTACTGCTCCTTGATCGTGTCGAACGGCGCGACGACGAGATCGAAGAGCTGGTCATAGAAGAAGGCCGAGAGGATCGACGCGAGGACGATCGCGAGGACGGACCGGGTGAGCCGGACCCGCAGCTCCGCGATGTGCTCGGTCAGGGGCATCCGCCCCTCGGGGTCGCGGGAGTCGCGGGAGGCCTTGTCACGTCGCCGCACGCGTCGCTCACCGAGGGACGTCACGGCAGCCGGGGTGGTCGGCGCCGGTCAGCGGTCGCGGTCGGTGGGCTCCGGGGCCGTCACGCGGGTCTCGTCGGCACGGGTCTCGTCGGCACGGGGCGCGTCGACGACGCGGCCCTCGACCTCGCGCGGGCGCTCCGGAGCGGCGCTGCTCGCCGGTGCGGAGGTGGCCGGCGGGTCGTCGTCGTGCTTCATCTCCTTGACCTCGGACTTGAAGATGCGCATCGAGCGGCCGAGGCTGCGGGCGGCGTCGGGGAGTCGCTTGGCGCCGAAGAGCAGGATCAGCACCACGAGGACAACGATGATCTCGGCAGGGCCGAAATTGCGGAACATGGTCACCTCAGGGTCGTCGGCGCGGTCCCTGCGATCGTACGCCGTCAGGTCGCCCGGGTCGGTCCACCGGGGCGCTCTCGAGCGCCTCCAGCCGGTCGGTGAGCTCGCTCAGGCGCTCCGTGGCCGTGCCCAGCTCGCCGGTCAGCGCCTTGGCCTGACGCCAGAGCCGACGGCCGAGCACGAATAAGAGCAGGGCAGCACCCAGGACCAGCACGACCCAGACCAGCACCCAGAGCACGGGTGCGAGGGTAGCCGGAGAGGGTCAGGCGCCCACGCGGGGCGTGATCATCGCGGCGAGCAGGTCCACCCGGTCCAGGCCGAGGGCGAAGTCGAGGACGTCGTCGTAGGTGATGACCCCGCCGGAGTGCTCCTCGAGCGCCTCGGCCGGGATGACCCACTGCTCGGCGACCACGCCTCCGGAGACGAGCAGCGTCACGACCTCGGTGTCGGCCGGCTTCTTGATCTCGTCCCGGCAGGTGGTGCAGCTGAAGGAGTAGAAGGACCACTCTGGGCGCGTGCAGACCACCAGGCGCATCTGCGCCGGGGTGAGCTCGACGTCACCGCAGACCGGGCACGAGGTCTTGATCGTCGTCATGGCCGTCTGCCTCCCTCCTCCGACAACCCCTTCTCGGGGCTACAGAGAGGTGTTCGGCAGCGATCCGGCGGCGCTTGAGAGATGTGGTCCGTAGGGACCATGCCTCAGGCCCGAACGTATGCCTCCAGCGCCGCCTCGGCCCGCTCCCGCACGGCGTCGGCGAGAGCGGGCGGGTCGAGCACCCGGGCCTCCCCACCGAGCCGGAGCACCAGCGTCCGCAGCCAGCGGTCGTCGGCCGCCCGCAGGCGGACCAGGAGCTGGCCGGACGCCAGCTCCTGGACGTCCTCGACCGGGTAGTAGTCCACGACCCAGCGCGCCCCGGGGTCGAGCTCCAGGGTGACCACGGTGTCCTCGGGGGACGGCCGGAAGAGGCCCTCGCGCAGGTCGCGCACCGGCACCCGACGGGGCTCGGCGGCGACGTCGAGGACGGTCAGGCCCTCGATCCGGTCGACCCGGAAGAGACGCACCTCCTCGGCGCGGTAGCACCAGCCCTCGAGGTACCACAGCCCGTCGACCATGAGCAGCCGCACCGGGTCGACGTCACGCTCCGTGGTCTCGTCGCGGGCCGGGACGAAGTAGGTGAGGTGGACCCGCCGGCTGCGCGCCAGGGACTCGCGGATGTCGGCCAACGGCCCGGGACGCTGCGTCACCTGCACGGCCACCTGCTCGCTGACTGCGGCTCGCTCCCCGGCCGCGGCCTCGAGCTTGGCCCGGGCGCGCTCCAGGGCGTCGCGGTCATGCAAGCCGGGCACGTCGGCGAGGGCGCGCAGGCCGACCAGCAGGGCCAGCGCCTCGTCGACCCCGAGCCGCAGCGGGCGGGCGATCGCACCCACGTTGTTCAGGTAGACGTGCCCGTCGTCCCACTCGGCCTCGATCAGGTCGTCCGGCATGTGCCCCGGGGTGCCGCACACGAAGAGCAGCTCGAGGTCCTTGACCAGCTGCTTCTCGCTGATGCCGAACTCGGTGGCCGCGGCCGCCAGCGGGATGCCCTGGCGCTGGGCCAGGTAGGGCACCATCGCCAGCAGGCGGGAGAGCCGGTCGGTCGCTCCTGGGCTCACGGGCCCACCGTCCCGGCCGGGACCGCCTCGTTGACCGCGAGGACACCGCGCAGGCGACGTACGACCGCGTCGCGGACCTCCGCCGGATCCAGGACCCGAACGTCGGGGCCGAACCCGGTCACCTCCTCGGCGAGGACGTCGGCGTCGGCGAAGGGCACGGTCACCTCGTCCCAGCCGTCAGGGCCGGCGCCCTCGCGGGTGGCGGTCGCCCGGCGCCGCAGCGCGAGGCCGGACCCGGCACGGGCGCAGAGGACCGCGCTGCGGGTCTGCTGCGGCGGGACCAGAGCGGCCACCTCGTCGCGGAAGTCGAGGCCGGCGGGCACCGTGACCTCGCCCGGCGAGCCGATGGGCCGCACCTCACCGGCGATCCGCGAGAGGCGGAAGACGCGGGTGGCACCGCGGTCGCGGTCGTGCCCCACGACGTACCAGCGACCGTGCCGGGAGACGATGCCCCACGGCTCGAGATGGCGGGTCCGTGGCTCCCCCGAGCCCGAGGTGCGGTAGGCGAAGGTGATGGGCCGCCGGTCGCGGACGGCCGCGTAGACCGGCTCGAAGGCCGGCTCGCTGGTGCGGACCCGGGGCTCGATGCCGACGATGCTGGACGCGTCGGGCTCGATGCCGTCGGCCTTGAGCTTGAGCAGCGCCCGCGAGGCCGGCGCGGCCAGGCTGGCCTGCTGCCAGACGCGGGACGCCAGGCCGAGCACCGCCAGCTCGTCGGGCTCGAACTGGATCTCCGGCCCGGTGTAGGCCGCCCGGTCGACGCGGTAGCCGACCTCGTCCTCGAACCAGGCGTCGTTGGCGCCGGTCTCGAGGGGGACACCGAGGTCGCGCAGCTCGTCCTTGTCGCGCTCGAACATCCGGTCGAAGGCCTCGTCGGTGGCGCACTCGGCGTACTGCGGCACCGACCGGCGGATCTGGTCCTTGGCCAGGAACTGCCGGGTGGAGAGCAGGCAGATGACCAGGTTGAGCAGCCGCTCGGTCTTCTGCGCAGACATGGCGTCGAACCTACCGCCGGACCCCGCCCCGGTGCCCGTCAGCGCCACCGGACAGTGGGCCCGTCAGCGGATGTCGAGCAGGTCCACCACGAAGATCAGGGTCTCGCCGGGCGCGATGACCGCTCCGGCGCCCCGGTCGCCGTACGCCAGGTCGGGCGGGATGACCAGCCGGCGGCGGCCGCCGACCTTCATCCCGACGACCCCGCGGTCCCAGCCGGCGATGACCGCACCCGCGCCGAGGGGGAAGGCGAACGGCTCGCCGCGGTTCCACGACGCGTCGAACTCCTCGCCCGTCGAGAACGCGACTCCGACGTAGTGGACGACCGCCGTGCTGCCGGCGGCCGCCTCGGCGCCCTCGCCCTCCGTCAGGTCGTGGATCTCGAGGTCGGTCGGCGGCGGGCCCTCCGGGAAGTCGATCTCGGGCTTGTCCGTCATCCGTTGGCCTCCGTCTTGGCCGAGCCGTGCTGGCCCAGCACGTCGATGACGACGGCGACGCTGGACGTGCTCGCGTCCTCGTCGGCCGGCGCGGGCAGCTGCAGCAGCACCCGGCTGCCGATCGGCACGCCCTCGAGCAGGTCGAACGGGCTCGGCTGACCCTTGACCCCGATCGGGAAGCCCTGCGGTCCGCGCTCCCACGAGCTGCTCAGCGGCTTGCCGGTCCAGTCCACCGCAGTGAACTGCACGATCGCGAGCTCGTCCTTGACCACCTTGTCGCCGGTGCCCTTTGCGAGGACGGTCGTCTCGGGCTCCTTCGGCGGCTCGGTGCCCTTCGGGATGCTGACGGTCGGGCTCTGCTCGCCACTGACGGTCGGGATGCCGTCCGGCAGGTCGGCGACGGCGGCGCGTTCCGGCAGCTCGGTGTCGCTGTGGTAGCTGGCGATCACGTCGACGACGAACACCAGGGTGTCGGTGCCCTTGATGCCTGCCTGCGGGTTGCCCTGCTTTCCGTAGCCGTCCTCGGGCGGCACGACCATCAGCACCCGGCTACCGGCCTTGGTGCCGGTCAGCCCCTTGACCCAGCCGGAGATCACGCCGCCCTGGCCGTCGGTCAGGGTGAACGCCGCCGGGTTGCCCCGGTCGTAGGAGTTGTCGAACGTCTTGCCGTTGCGCCAGGTCGCGCCGAGGTAGTCGGCGACGATCAGGTCGCCCTTCTCGACCACCGGGCCGTCGCCCTCCTCGAGCACCTCGGTCTCGAGCTTCTCGGGTGGGTCCTCCCCCTCGGGGATGGTGATCTTCGGCTTGTCACCGTACGCACCGCCGGAGACCTCGGGCAGGCCGCTGGTGTCGGCCGAGCTGCCGCCGCCGCAGGCGGTCAGCAGCCCCCCCAGCAGGGCGACGGCGGTCAGGAGGGCAGGTCGGCGCACGGAGATACCTCGAAAAAGGGGGGTTGGGGTCCGTCCAGGGTAACCCGGCCACCTGTGAGGTTCCTGGGTGCGAGGTCACACCTCGGTCACAGGAGCCAGGGGTTCAGGCCGCGGCTCACATGGATGCGATGAGCTTCTCGACCCGCTCGTCGACCGATCGGAAGGGGTCCTTGCACAGCACGGTGCGCTGTGCCTGGTCGTTGAGCTTGAGGTGCACCCAGTCGACGGTGAAGTCACGCCGCCGCTCCTGCGCGCGGCGGATGAACTCGCCGCGCAGCCGGGCCCGCGTGGTCTGCGGCGGGACCGACTTGGCCTGGAAGATCTCGATGTCCGACGCGACCCGGTCGGCAGCACCCCGTCGTTGCAGCAGGTAGAAGAGGCCGCGCTCGCGTGAGATGTCGTGGTAGGCGAGGTCGAGCTGAGCGACCCGTGACGACGACAGCGGCAGGTCGTGCTTGGCGCTGTAGCGGTCGATCAGCTTGCGCTTCATCACCCAGTCGATCTCGGTGGCCACCGCGTCGAGGTTGTCGCTCTCGACCGCCGCCAGCGTGCGCTCCCACAGGTCGAGCACCTGCTTGACCAGGCCCTCGTCGATGCCGCGGCGGGCGGCGAAGTCACGCGCCTTGGTGAGGTACTCGGCCTGGATCTCCAGCGCGCTCGCCTCGCGACCGTTGGCGAGCCGGACGGTCCGCCGGCCGGTCACGTCGTGACTTATCTCACGGATCGCCCGGATCGGGTTCTCCAGGGTCAGGTCGCGCATGACGACGTTGGCCTCGATCATCCGCAGCACCAGGTCGGTGGCGCCGAGCTTGAGCATCGTCGTGGTCTCGCTCATGTTCGAGTCGCCGACGATGACGTGCAGCCGCCGGTAGCGCTCCGCGTCGGCGTGCGGCTCGTCGCGGGTGTTGATGATCGGCCGCGACCGCGTGGTCGCCGACGAGACACCCTCCCAGATGTGCTCGGCCCGCTGACTGACGCAGTAGACGGCTCCGCGGGGGGTCTGCAGCACCTTGCCGGCGCCGCAGATGATCTGCCGGCTGACGAGGAACGGGATGAGCACGTCGGCCAGCCGGGTGAACTCACCGTGCCGGCCGACCAGGTAGTTCTCGTGACAGCCGTAGGAGTTGCCCGCCGAGTCGGTGTTGTTCTTGAAGAGGTAGACGTCGCCGGCGATGCCCTCCTCGCGCAGGCGCCGCTCGGCGTCGACGAGCAGCCCCTCGAGGATCCGCTCCCCCGCCTTGTCGTGGACGACGAGCTGTCGTACGTCGTCGCACTCCGGCGTGGCGTACTCCGGGTGGCTGCCCACATCGAGGTAGAGCCGGGCCCCGTTGCGCAGGAAGACGTTGCTGCTCCGGCCCCAGGACACGACCCGGCGGAACAGGTAGCGGGCCACCTCGTCCGGCGAGAGCCGCCGCTGGCCCCGGAAGGTGCAGGTGACGCCGTACTCGTTCTCCAGCCCGAAGATCCGGCGGTCCATGCGGCTCACCGTACGCGTTTGCCGGGTCGGATGGCGGAGATGCACGCAGTCATGACTGACAGCGCGCCGTACCCGGAGCCCGGGCAGGACCTCCCGCACGACACCGACGCCGACCGGCTGGTCGAGACGCCGGAGACCCTGCGGGACGTCGACCCCGAGGCGCCGCCGATGGACCGTGGTGTCGAGGCGAGCGACCGGCCGCTCGGTGCAGAGAAGCACGGCACCACGCACGCCGAGGCCGCGGAGGGCGAGTCGCTGGACGACCGGCTCGCCGAGGAGGTGCCCGACGTCGGCGCGCACGACCCGGTCGACGACGTGGTGGCCGACCACCCGGAGACGTTCGCCCAGGACGCGGCCGACGCGACCGAGACCGACGAGGCCGTCCTGGACGACGCCTACGGCGACGGCCCTGCCGGCGAGCTTGGCGACCCGCGCGAGCCGGCCGGCCGGCTGGTCGAGCCGGACGAAGGCGCCCACACCGACACCGAGAAGGACGTCGTCGCCGACGACGTGGGGGTGGACGGCGGAGACCTGTCCGCCGAGGAGGCAGCGGTGCACATCGAGGAGGCACGGTGACCGAGCAGCCGACCGGCGGCACGCCGGACGAGGAGCGGCCCGACGTGCGGGACGCCATGGCGACGTACGCGGCCGAGGGCCAGGCCGACGACGAGACGGGCGGTGACGCCGCCGCGGGTGCGCGCCAGCAGCCCGGCGGGTCGGCCGAGGGCGACCGCGAACCGCACGGTCCGGCCTGACGGCCGGCGCTACGACCGGCTGAGCACCAGGCCGTCGACCTGCACGAGCCGTCCGCTGGAGCGCACCTTCAGGGTGACCGTCCCTCTCTCGCGCTTGACCGCAGGCAGCATCCGCACCTGAGAGCGGTGGTAGGCCGACGACCGCAGGTCGACCGTCCCGATGCGTCGGCCGTCGACCAGCACGGCCACCTTGCCGCACGTCGGGCAGGTGGTCGCGACGACACCGACCCCACGCACCCGGACGCCGGTGCGCGTCAGGGTGGCGCCCTTGCGCTTGGTGCTGCGGATCGTGTCCTGGTACCACGCCGCGCTCGTCCTCGACGCCCAGCCGGTCGACGGGGTCAGCCGACGATCGTCGAGCGCGCGAGCCAGGCAGCGACCGCCGGTCCAGGCGGACAGCTGACCGGCCCGGTTGCGGGAGCGCACCTGGACGCAGTAGGTCCAGCCGCCGGACAGGCCCTTGGTCACTCCGGTCGCGGTGGTGGCCTGCCAGCCGTCCGGCCGGATCCAGTCGCCGAACGAGCCGTCCCAGCGGGCCCGCCGCCAGCGGGCGTCGTAGTTCTTGACCGCGCTCGAGCTGATCCCGCCCGCGTAGGTGAAGCGCACCCGGCCGGCCGTCGTGCCGTAGGTGCTCGGCCCGGTGCGCCGCACGGTCGGCTTGCCGCTGAGCAGGTGGTTCCACGCGCCGCCGGTCCCGGCGTTGTCGAGCGCTGCCTGGTCGACGGTCACCGTCGGCTGCGGCCCGCCGTAGGGGTCCCAGGACGGGACGTACGACGCGATGCCCTTGCTGACCCGGTAGGTGCGGTTCGTGGCGCCCCCGACGAGGAAGGTGCCGGTCCGCGGCTGGGCCCCCAGGGAGTCGAACTGGCTCTGCGAGAGCGTCGTGACGGCCTGTGGGGCGACGCCGACCGACTCCCAGGACGTCACGAGGATCGGCGCCCCCCCGGCCATCCGGTAGAGCTCCGGCCGGCCACTGACCGAGACGAACGACCCGTCGGCCGCGAGGGTGCCGGGGGCGAGCGAGGCGTCGACCGTGTTGCTGTCGATGTTGATGGTGACCCCGCCCCAGGTCTCCTGGTGCCCGCCGAGGTACTGGCGGATCCGCTGGTGGTCGGCCCACAGGGTGTCCGGGACCTCGGGGTCGTTCGTCCCGTTGTAGCAGGTCGGCTGGTACGGCTGGCTGCACCAGCGGGCGATCCACAGCTGGTCCGGGAGGTCGAAGCCGGGCGTGGACACCTGCGACACGATGGCGCGGATCGTCGAGCTGGCGCTGCCGTAGACGCCCGGGACGTAGCCGCGGTAGCGCAGCTGCGCACTCCACGAGTCGAGGAAGTCGAGCACCGCCTGGCGGCACGTCGTGTTGCTGTAGGAGAAGGCCTCCATGTCGAACCACACCGGGTTGCCGACACCGAGGCCGAGCGCGTTGAGCTGGGCGACGGCGTCGTCCGCCGCGGCGATGCCCTGCGCGGCCGCGGTCGCGGTGTCGATCCGGTTCGTGTAGTTCGTGCACGGCGCCTGCAGGCCGACGTACGTCGGAATCAGCACCCACCCCTGAGCGACGGCGCCGCTCACCCACGAGGCGCTGAGGTTGGGCTGTGAGCAACCCCGGCTGATGCCGCCGATGTACATGTTCACGGCCTTGTAGGGCGAGTAGGTGAACCACGTCGCGAGCTCGGTGAGGGAGCGCGCGGTGCAGGCGTCGAAGCCCTGGCCGGTGAAGGTGGTGTCCGAGAGTGTGCGGCCGGCCGAGGTGGTGCTGCTCGTGGCGGACCAGCCGGCGAGCGTGCGGGCGTCCGTGGCCGAGTCGGGCTCGACCACCTCGGCCTGGCCGCCGTCGTAGGTCACGGAGCCGGCGATCGCCTGGGCGAGCACCTCGTCGTCGCCGGCACTCACCACGACCGCGACCGGGGAGTCGTCGGAGAGAGCGACCCGGTCGGGGGACGTGACGCCCTGAGCGGCCCGGGTGGTCAGGTGGACGGCCGGCACCCGGCCCACGAGGTCGGCCGGGCAGGTCACCCGGCTCGGGTCGCCGACATAGACCGCCTGCCGGTCCATCCGCACGCAACCGGGCCGGCCGGCCATCTCCTTCACCGGCCAGTCGGCCGGGACCGTCACGCTCGCGTCGCGGTACGACACGGTGCGCGTCGGTCCGCTCAGCGCGGTCGAGGTCGCGGTCGACGTCGCGCCCGCGGACGGGGCGGCGACTGCCGGCGGCAGGCCGGTGACGCCGACCGCGACGGCGGTCAGGGCGGCTGCCACCCCGGTGACCAGTGAGGCTCGTCGGGCGGGACGGGCGACGATGCGGTGCAAGAAGACTCCCCGAGGAGGCGTGCGACCGGTGCACGGTGCTGCACCGGTGCGGCCAAGCCTAGGGTGAAGTTATCCGGCTCAGGGCGCCGCCAGCGTCTCCCGCGCCCCAGGGGACGGGGGCCGGGCCGGCTATGGCAGGGGCTGCCTCAGCTGCGCGCGCGGCTGGTCTCGCGGTTGTTGGCCCGCTGGATCGCCCGGACCAGCTCGTCCTTGGTCATCGAGGACCGGCCGGGCACGTCCAGGCGCCGGGCGACGTCCATCAGGTGGGCCTTCGACGCGGTGGCGTCGACCCCGCCGGCGGTCGGCGCCCCGCTGCGAGCGGACGCTCCTTTGCGCGCCGCCTGGGCGTCCGACGGCCCCTTCTCGTCCTTCTGCTCCCAGTGGTCGCCGACCTTCTCGTGGGTGTGCTTGAGCGCCGAGAACGCGGTGCGGTGCGAGCGCTCGCCTTCGCCGTACTGCTCCACGGCGGAGTCGTGGGTCTTGCCCCAGGTCTCCTGTGCCTTGCGGCCGCTGCGGGCCACGGTCGAGGGCAGGTCCTTCTTCGCGGGCATCCTCATCACCTCGCCTGAAGCAGTGCCCCGACGTACGGCCGGCTAACGCGGCCCGGGAGGCGAGCGGTCAAGTCCTAGCGCTTGAACCGGGTCGGTCAAGGTGATGGCCCTGACGACTCACAGCAGCCCGATGGCGTCCAGCGCGAGGTAGACCAGGTCGACGTCGCTGCTGCGCCCGTCGCGGGCGACCGCCCGCAGCTCGGACAGCGTGACCAGGCGCGGCTCGCAGTACTCGTCGCCGCCCCACGACGTCGGCTCGGCGACGAAGGTGCAGCCGCGGGCGACGGCGACGGTACGCCGCCAGGTCGATGCACCGAACGCCCACGAGCCACCGACGACCTCGACCCGGCCCGCCCGGTAGCCGGTCTCCTCGAGCAGCTCGCGCGCCGCCGCCTCCTCGAGCCCCTCGCCGTCGTCGACGATGCCCCCGGGCAGCTCCCAGAGCACCTCGCCGGGCCCCGGGCGGAACTGGCGCACGAGCACGACCTTGACGTCGGCGTCGTCGGCGTCGTCGGCGTCAGTCAGGGCGAGGACCGCGACCGTCCGGAAGGGTGGGTCGTGGACGTCCCAGTCGGACACCGACCCGTCGGGCATCCGGTAGGTGCGCGTGACGACAGGCACCCAGCCGTCGGTCCGCGGCCGCTGGGACAGGAGCTCCCAGGGCTGCGCGACCCGTGGATCGGACGGTTCGGCGGTCACTCGCCTTCCGACGACCCGCTGTCGGGGCCGGGAGGCTCGTGCGAGCCACCGGCGAGCGTCGTCGGCGGCGCGCTCTCCCGCTCGTCAGGGCGAGGCGGCTGGCCCAGGCTCTCGAGCGGCTGCCCGAGCAGGCCGGCCAGGGTGGCCGCCGACAGCCGGCGGAACTTGCGCCGCGGGCGTCCACGCTCGAGCACCGCCACCTCGAGCTGGGTCGCGGTCAGGGACCGCTGCTCCCCCGTCGCCGGGTCGCGGCCCAGCAGCTCGACGGCGGTGGTCAGGGCCTCCTGCAACGGCATGCCGTCGCGGTAGCGCTCCTGCAGCGACGTGGTGATCGCCTCGCCGGAGCCACCCATGGCGACGAACCCGTGCTCGTCGGCCACGCTCCCGTCGTAGGTGAGCCGGTAGATCTGGTCGTCGTCAGCGGTCTCGCCGACCTCGGCGATGACGATCTCGACCTCGTAGGGCTTGGACTCGACGGTGAAGATCGTGCCGAGGGTCTGCGCGAACACGTTGGCCAGACCACGGCCCGTGACGTCCTGCCGGTCGTAGGAGTAGCCGCGCAGGTCGGCGTAGCGGACGCCGGCCATCCGCAGGTTCTCGAACTCGTTGTACTTGCCGACCGCGGCGAACGCGATGCGGTCGTAGATCTCCGAGACCTTGTGCAGCGCCCGCGAGAGGTTCTCGGCGACGAACAGGATGCCGCCGTCATAGGCGATGACGACCACGCTGCGGCCCCGCGCGATGCCCTTGCGGGCGTAGTCGGCGCGGTCCTTCATCACCTGCTCGGGCGAGACGTAGCCGAACGGCATGGTCACGAGGGCTGCTCCTGTGTCGTCGGGGCCACCCGTGCTCTCGGGGACGGCGGGCCGGCGGGTCGGTGGGTCATCGCAGCGGTGCCTGCGGTCCGCCGGGGCTCTCCATCCGCGCGGCAACGACCGAGTCGACGACGGCACCGACCTCGTCGTCGGAGAGGCGCCGGTAGCCGTCGGAGGTGACCGTGGACACGACCGGGAAGATGCGCCGCGTAAGGTCCGGGCCACCGGTGGCGGAGTCCTCGTCGGCAGCGTCGTAAAGCGACTGCACGGCGCACAGCGCGGCGTCGTCGGCCGAGAAGTCGTCACGCCACAGCTTCTTCAGCGCGCCGCGGGCGAACAGCGATCCGGACCCGACCGAGTGGAACTTCTGCTCCTCGTAGCGACCGCCCGTGACGTCGTACGAGAAGAGACGGCCCGCTAGCGCGAGGTCGGTCGCGTCGAGGTCGTAGCCGGCGAACAGCGGCACCACCGCCATGCCCTGCATCGCCATGCCGAGGTTGCCGCGGATCATCAGCGCGAGCCGGTTGGCCTTGCCCTCGAGCGAGAGCGTCGCGCCCTCGATCTTCTCGTAGTGCTCGAGCTCGACCTGGAAGAGCCGGACCATCTCGATGGCGATCCCGGCGGCGCCGGCGATGCCGACGCAGGAGTACTCGTCGGCGTGGAAGACCTTCTCGATGTCGCGCTGTGCGATGTAGTTGCCCATCGTCGCCCGGCGGTCGCCGGCCATGACGACGCCGCCGGGGAACGTGAGGGCGACGATCGTCGTTCCGTGCGGCGCCTCGGTCGTCAGGGCCGTGACCGGTGGGGTGCGCCGGCCCGGGAGGAGCTCCGGGGCGTGCTCGCCGAGGAATTCGGCGAAGGAGGCGGAGCCCGGCGTGAGGTATGCGGCGGGCAACCGTCCTGGGCCGGTGTGCTGCGTCACCAGTGCTCTCTCTCCTCGGTCGGACAACGGCGAGCCGGTCGGATCGACCCTACTGCCCGGCGGTCCGTCAGGACGCCGGACCGTGCCGGTCGATCGCCACCAGCGCGTCGAGGAACAGGACGTCTGCCGGGATGCGCTGGTGCACGGCCGCCAGGAGGCAACGGGTCGCCCGGACAAGGGTCTCTGCATCCTCGTCGAACTGGCCCAGCGCGGCGTATCAGCGGAAGCAGAGCATGCCTCGCACGGCGCCGGTCGCATGCTCGTGGTCGACGTGGACCGCGTCGTCAGCCCAGTCCGACAGCGGCTTGACCGTCGGACACGACCGACAGAACTTGTGACCTTCAGGCACGACGTTGGGACGTACCAGCGCGCCTTTGGACTCGCGGCCAACCCGGTAGCGATCATGGCCGCACTCGCGGCAGTACGACTGGCGCCCGTCCGGTCTACCTCGATGGACCGCGAACGCATCGACCCAGAGTGCTCGCTCACAGCTCCGGCACCACTTCATACCCTCCGGAACCTGCGGCAACGGCTCCAGCTTGTGGGGACGGTGCTCACAGGCCCAGGCCGCGGAGCACTCGCGACAGTAGGTCTGCAGCCCGTCGCGGGAGGCTGATCGCTTACTGAAGGCAGAGAGCGGGAGCTGACGCCAGCAACGTCAACAGGTCTTGCCTCCCCCGTCCCACATTCTCCACTAAATCACTGACCTCCTTTTTGAATGAAGCTCCGGACGAAATCCTCGGAATTCTCCTCGAGGACGTCATCGATGTCGTCCAGCATCGCGTCGATGTCCTGGTCGAGCTTGTCCTTGCGGTCGGCGACGTCGGACGCGGCCTCGGCCTCGACCTCGTCGACCTCCTCGCTGGTCTTGCTCGCTCGCTTCTGGCCGCCGGTGTCCTTGCTCGCCATCTTGCGTCCAGCTCCTTCGCCGGTGGTGATCCGCTCGGTCCCGACCTTAGTCGTCGGTCTGGACGGAAGTGCCGACTTAGGCGCTCGCTAACGACACGTTAGGCCGGCCTGGTCGAGCGTGGACGGCATGCAGCAGTGGACTTCCGACGACCGGGTCCAGGCGGCGCGCCGCCGTGACCGGGCGTCGCGGGCGGTCGCCGCCGTGGGCGTCGCGGCGACGACCGGGACGGTGGCAGCGACGCTCGGCCTGGCTGCCTTCCTCCTGGAGCCACCGGGTGCGAGCCCGGCCCCGGCCACCAGCGTCTCCCCCGCGGCTCCCGCGGTCGCGCCCGCGGACGACCCGACGTCCGCGACGATCCCGGAGGAGCAGGGCAGCCTCGCGCTCCAGAGCCCGGACCGGGCGCCGCGGGAGCGGACCACCAGGACCAAGCGCGCCGGCGTCCCGAGGACGAGCGGCTCATGACGGCCGTGACGACCTGGAACGACTGGTCCTGCACCGTCTCGCTCGCCGTGCCCGACGAGTCGCACCTGGCCACGGCCCGGCGCGTCGTCGCGGGCGAGATGGCCGCGATGGACGCCGCCGCCAGCCGCTTCCGCCCCGACTCCGAGCTGTCGGCCGTCAACCGCGCTCCTGGGCGGGCCCACCGGGTGTCGGCCCTGCTCGCCGGCGCGGTGCGGACCGCCCTCGACGCGGCGCGGCTCACCGACGGCCTGGTCGACCCGACGGTCCGAGGCGACCTGGTCGCTCTCGGCTACGACCGCGACATCGACGAGCTGCGGCGTACGTCGCGCCGGCCGGTCGGAGCCGGCGGGGGACGCGGCACCCGGCCGGGCACGCGCCCGGCCTGGCGCGACGTGCGGCTGGACGGCTGTCGGCTGACCGTGCCACGGGGCGTCTCGATCGACCTCGGAGCGACCGCCAAGGCACTCACCGCGGACCGGGCTGCGGCCGCCGTGCGGAGGGCGACCGGTGGCCCGGCGCTCGTCTCCGTCGGCGGCGACCTGGCCGCCGTGGGCGGGATCGGCTGGGACGTCCTCCTCGCCGAGACACCGGAGCAGGTCACGGCTGAGAGCCTCCGGACGTACGACGGCGGGCTCGCCACCTCGTCGACGCTGGCCCGCCGGTGGACCCTGGACGGGACCGAGCGGCACACCTCCTCGACCCACGCACCGGGCGTCGTCGCCCGGCTGGTCGCGGTCGCCCTGCCGGTGCTCCTCGGCACCTGGCTGGGCAGCACGGGAGCCCTGTGATGAGGCTCATCGCCGGGACCCGGCCGGACCGGCCGTTGACCCTCGCCGAGCACCTGGCCGTCCACGGTGCCCTGCCGAGGACCGGTCGCGGACTGGTCGACGAGGTCGAGACCAGCGGGCTCACCGGGCGCGGCGGCGCCGGCTATCCCCTCGCCGGCAAGATGCGCACCGTCCAGAGCCAGTCCCGGCTCCGGGGCCGGCCGGTGGTCGTGGTGAACGCCGCCGAGAGCGAGCCGGCCGCGGTCAAGGACGCCAGCCTGGTGACCAGGGCGCCGCACCTCGTGCTCGACGGCGCGGCGGCCTGCGCCCGGGCCGTGGGCGCCCGCGAGGTCGTCGTCTGGGTGCACCGTGGCGGCCAGGGGGCCGAGCAAGCCGTCGAGACCGCTGCGTTCGAGCGGCTGTCGGTCGGGCTGGACACCGTCCGGGTCGAGGTCGTGGCCGGCCCGGACCGCTACGTCTCCGGGGAGGCGTCGGCGATCGTCCGGCACCTGTCGGGTGGCCCGGCCATGCCGAGCGCGACGGCGTACCGCACCGCCGAACGCGGCGTGCGGGGGCGGCCCACGCTGCTCGCCAACGCGGAGACCTTCGCGCACGCGGGACTGGTCGCCAGGCACGGGGCGGCCTGGTTCCGCTCCGTCGGCCCGCCGGACGAGCCGGGGACGATGCTGGCGACGGTGCGCGGTGGCGTGGTGCGGCCGGGTGTGGTCGAGGTACCGCTCGGGGCGCCCCTCGTCGAGGCGCTCGAGGCCTGCGGCGGCCTCCGCACGCCGGTGGCCGCCCTGCTCGTCGGGGGGTACGGCGGCAGCTGGCTCTCCTGGGACGCCGCCCGCACCGCGACACTGGCCCGGGCCTCGTTGGCGGCCCGCGGTGCCGACCTCGGCACCGGGCTCCTGCTGGCGCTGCCGGCCGACCGGTGCGCGCTCGCGGAGGCCGAGCGGCTGGTCGGCTGGCTGGCCGCGGAGTCGGCCGGGCAGTGCGGCCCGTGCCTGAACGGGCTGCCCGCCATGGCGGCCGACCTCACGGCCATGGTGACCGGTGACGGGTCGGCGCTGTCGCGGCTGGACCGGCGGGCCTCGCTGGTCGCCGGCCGGGGAGCCTGCCACCACCCCGACGGCGCCGTCCGGCTGGTGCGGTCGACGCTGGACGTGTTCCGGGCGCACGTGGAGCAGCACCTGCGCGCCGGGCGGTGCCGGGACCTGGACTGCTCGCCGGTCGCGCCGTTGCCGGCGCACACGGCGGTCGCCGGAGCGGAGTCGTGGCGATGAGCGCGAGACTGGTGGTCGACTGGGCCCGGTGCCAGGCCCGCGGCCTGTGCGCGGAGCTGCTGCCCGAGGCGGTCACGCTCGACGAGTGGGGCTACCCGGTGGTCGACGACCTGCCGTCCGGCCAGGTCCGGCGGGCCGCCCAGGCCCGGGACGCCTGCCCGGCGGTCGCCCTGCGGCTCACCCGCGGACGCTGACCCGGTCCAGCCACGGGTGGCCGGGGTCGGTGAGGGCGAGCGTCTCGAGGAACCACCGGCGGTCCGGCTCGTCCAGCCTCGGCCAGCAGTCGTCGAGATCGCCCACGTCCTTCACCCGCGCGTGCTTCGCCTTGAACAGCAGCCCCACCTGCGGCGCCTGGTAGGGCAGGCCGTCAGGGCCGGTCCGCACCACCTCGGTGAGCGGCAGGCGGACCCGGTGGTCCTTCTTGTAGACCCAGTCGGGGCCGTCCACCGGGGAGAGGAGCAGGTCCATCAGCCAGGGCGAGAAGGCGTCCCGGCGGACCCACATCTGGTCGAGCCCCTCCGGCAGCGGCTCGCCCGGATAGACCGGTCGAAGTCCCGGATAGGTCTGCCACAGGTGGAACCCGGTCAGCGCCTCCCGGACGGCGTCGGCCTGATCGCGGCGGACCGCGACGTCGATGTCGTCGTGGTGGCGGCGCGGGCGCGCGGGGTCGGCCTCGAGGGACCATCCCCCGACGACCCACCAGGTCACCCCGGTGCCCTCGAAGAGCCGGGCCACCGCTGCCGGGCGCAACGGCGTCGACGGGCCGAACCAGCGCGGGAAGTCCCACTCGCTGACGTCCGGGTGCACCGTGGGCAGCCGCGGGAGCTGCTCCCCGTCGTCAGCCACCCGTGATGGCCCGCACCAAGTCGTCAGCGGTCGCGCTGCGGTCGAGCAGGTCGCCGACGTGCTCCTTCGTGCCGCGCAGCGGCTCCAGGGTCGGCACCCGCTGCAGCGAGTCGCGCCCCGGCAGGTCGAAGATGACGGAGTCCCAGGACGCGGCGGCCACCTCGTCGGGGTACTTGGCGAGGCACCGGCCGCGGAAGTACGCCCGAGTGTCCGTCGGCGGCTCGGTGATCGCCCGGTCGATCTCCTCGTCGGAGACCACCCGGGTGAACCGGCCGTTGGCCGACAGCTTGTTGAACAGCCCCTTCTCGGGGCGGACGTCGGAGTACTGGAGGTCGATGGCCTCGAGCCGCGAAGAGCTCCAGTCGAGCCCGTCGCGGGCCCGGTAGCCCTCGAGGATCGCCATCTTGGCCACCCAGTCCAGCTCGTGGGCCAGCGACATGGGGTCGGTCTCGAGCCGGGTGAGCACCGACTCCCAGCGGTCCAGGACGTCGGTGGTGACCGGGTCGGCGTCGGAGCCGTAGCGGTCCTCGACGTACTTGCGGGCCTGCTCGGCGTACTCCATCTGAAGCTGCACGGCCGTCAGGGTGCGGCCGGTGCGCAGCGTGACGAGGTGGCGCAGCGACGGGTCGTGCGAGACCGCGTGCAGCGTGGTCACCGGCCGGTCCACGGTGAGGTCGACCGAGAGGAAGCCGTCCTCGATCATCGCGAGGACCAACGACGTGGTGCCGAGCTTGAGGTAGGCCGAGACCTCCGCGAGGTTGGCGTCGCCGATGATGACGTGCAGCCGGCGGTACTTCTCGGCCACCGCGTGCGGCTCGTCGCGGGTGTTGATGATCGGCCGCTTCAGCGTCGTCTCGAGGCCGACCTCGACCTCGAAGTAGTCGGCGCGCTGCGAGATCTGGAAGCCGTGCCCGCGGCCGTCCTGGCCGATGCCCACCCGGCCCGACCCGCAGACGACCTGCCGCGAGACGAAGAACGGCGTCAGGTGCTTCACGATGTCGGCGAAGGGCGTCTCTCGCCGCATCAGGTAGTTCTCGTGGGTGCCGTAGGACGCACCCTTGTTGTCGGTGTTGTTCTTGTAGAGGTTGATCGGCGGCGTGTTGGGGATCTGCGCCGCGCGCCGGCTGGCCTCGGCCATGATCCGCTCTCCGGCCCGGTCCCAGATGAGCGCGTCGCGCGGGTTGGTCGTCTCGGGAGAGCTGTACTCCGGGTGCGCGTGGTCGACGTAGAAGCGCGCGCCGTTGGTCAGGATGATGTTGGCCAGGCCGACGTCCTCGTCGGTCAGCTGCGACGCGTCGGCCGCCTCCCGCGCCAGGTCGAAGCCGCGCGCGTCGCGCAGCGGGCTCTCCTCCTCGAAGTCCCAGCGGGTGCGGCGGTTGCGACCGGAGGGTGGCTGCTGGGCGTAGGCGTTGACGACCTGGCTGGAGATCAGCATCGCGTTGGCACCGGGGTTGCCGGGCACGATGATCCCGTACTCGGTCTCGGTGCCCATGACGCGCCAGACGCTCATGTCGCAGAGCCTACGCGCGAGGGTGGCAGGATCGGCCGACGTGACGGCGGACGGCGAGGAGCAGCTGGCGGTCGTCGACCGCGACGGGCGGGTCGTCGGGTCGGCTCGGCGCTCGGTCGTGCGACGGGACAACCTGCCCCACGCGGTCGTCGCGGTCATGCTGCGGGACTCCGCCGGGCGGGTCTACGTGCACCGGCGGACGGACACCAAGGACGTCTTCCCCGGTCTGCACGACTGCTTCGCCGCCGGCGGGGTGCAGGCCGGCGAGGAGCCCGCCGACGCCGCCGCACGGGAGGTCGCCGAGGAGCTCGGTGCCCACGACGTGGTCCTCGAGGCCGTCGCGACGGGGTGGTACGAGGACGGGTCGACGCGGCACGTCTGGCACAGCTACCTGGCGACGTACGACGGCGAGGTCGTCCACCAGGCCGAGGAGGTGGCCTGGGGCACCTGGATGACCCTCGCCGAGCTGCAGGCGCGTCTGTCCGACCCGACCTGGCCGTTCGTGCCGGACGGCCGCGAGCTGGTCGAGGCCCTGCTCGCGTCCGGCCGTCTGGTCTGACGGGTCCGGGACCTACAGGTACTGGCCGGTGTTGGCGACGGTGTCGATCGACCGGCCGGCCTCGGTGCCCTGCTTGCCCTGGATCAGCGTGCGGATGTAGACGATGCGCTCGCCCTTCTTGCCGGAGATGCGCGCCCAGTCGTCCGGGTTCGTCGTGTTGGGCAGGTCCTCGTTCTCCTTGAACTCGTCGACGCAGGCGGCGAGCAGGTGGGAGATCCGCAGGCCCTTCTGGCCCAGCTCGAGGAAGTCCTTGATGGCCATCTTCTTGGCCCGGTCGACGATGTTCTGGATCATCGCGCCGGAGTTGAAGTCCTTGAAGTAGAGGACCTCCTTGTCACCGTTGGCGTAGGTGACCTCGAGGAAGCGGTTCTCCTCGAGCTCGGAGTACATCCGCTCGACCGTGCGCTGGATCATCGCCGACACGGTGGCCTCGCGGTTGTTGCCGTTCTCGCGCAGGTCCTCCTCGTGCAGCGGCAGCTCGGCCTTGATGTACTTCGAGAAGATGTCGCGCGCCGACTCGGCGTCGGGGCGCTCGATCTTGATCTTCACGTCGAGGCGGCCGGGTCGCAGGATGGCCGGGTCGATCATGTCCTCACGGTTGGACGCACCGATGACGAGGACGTTCTCGAGCCCCTCGACGCCGTCGATCTCCGACAGCAGCTGCGGCACGATCGTGTTCTCGACGTCGGAGGAGACGCCGGACCCGCGGGTGCGGAACAGCGAGTCCATCTCGTCGAAGAAGACGATGACCGGCGTGCCTTCGGATGCTTTCTCACGAGCTCGCGAGAAGACCAGCCGGATGTGCCGCTCGGTCTCGCCGACGTACTTGTTGAGCAGCTCGGGGCCTTTGATGTTCAGGAAGAAGGAGCGGCCCTCGGGCTTGCCGGTCACCTCGGCGACCTTCTTGGCCAGCGAGTTGGCGACCGCCTTGGCGATCAGCGTCTTGCCGCAGCCGGGCGGGCCGTAGAGCAGCACGCCCTTCGGCGGGCGCAGCTGGTGCTCGGTGAACAGGTCGGGGTGCAGGTAGGGCAGCTCGACGGCGTCGCGGATCTGCTCGATCTGGGCGGCCAGGCCGCCGATCAGCGTGTAGTCGATGTCGGGGACCTCTTCGAGGACGAGCTCCTCGACCTCGGACTTGGGCACCCGCTCGTAGACGTAGCCCGACCGCGGCTCGAGCAGCAGCGACTCCCCCACCCGCAGGTGCTCGCCGTCGAGCAGCGGCTCGGCGAGACGGACGACCTTCTCGTCGTCGGTGTGGCCGACCACCAGGGCGCGCTCGCCGTCAGCGAGCACCTCCTTGAGCATGACGACCTCGCCGACACGCTCGAACGCGAGCGCTGCGACGACGTTCATCGCCTCGTTGAGCATGACCTCCTGGCCGCGGACCATGCCCTCGAGCTCGACGCCGGGGCTGACGGCGACGCGCAGCTTTCGGCCGCCGGTGAAGATGTCGACCGTGTCGTCGTCGTTGTGCTGCAGGAAGACGCCGAAGCCGGCGGGCGGCTGAGCCAGCCGGTCGACCTCCTCCTTCAGCGTCACGATCTGGTCGCGCGCCTCCTTGAGGGTGCTCACCAGCCGCTCGTTCTGCGTCGTCACCGCCGCGAGGTTGGTCTGCAGGTCGGTGACCCGCTCCTCCAGGGCGCGCAGGTGGCGCGGCGAGTCGGTGAGCCTGCGGCGCAGGGCCTCGACCTCGTCCTGGAGGGCCTGCAGCTGGGCATCGGCGGCACCGACGGCACCGCCGTCGGCCCGGGACGAGCGGCGCTTGCCGTCGTCGGTCGGTCGGTCCGTTGCGGACACGGCGTCACCTCCCCTTCGGGGCACTCCCGGTCCACTGACTGGCGGGAGCCGTTCGCTGACCAACCTACCTTCGGCAGGTCCGGAGCGGACCTGCACCTGGGCGTGTCCCCCGATCAATATCCGACCGGCTCCCGGAGCCGGCTCAGCCCGACTCGACCGCGTTCTCCCCGTACGCCCCCTTCGCCGGTCTCCGGCGCCGCAGCGGCGGGGCGACGCCCTCGGCCAGCCGGCGGGTCGTGAGGAGGAACCCGGTGTGGCCGACCATCCGGTGCTCGGGCCGCACGGCCAGCCCCTCGAGGTGCCATCCGCGCACCAGGGACTCCCAGGCACTGGGCTCGGTGAAGGTGCCGTGCTCGCGCATCGCCTCGGCGGTGCGGGAGAGCTGCGTGGCCGTCGCGACGTAGCAGATCAGCACGCCGCCGGGGACCAGGGCGCCCGACACCGCGTCCAGGCAGTCCCAGGGCGCCAGCATGTCGAGGACCACCCGGTCCACGTCGCGCTCGTCGAGGGTCGTGGCCAGGTCACCGACGGTGAGCCGCCAGGCCGGGTGCGGGCCGCCGAAGAAGGACTCGACGTTGTCGCGGGCGATGTCGGCGAAGTCCTGTCGTCGTTCGTACGACGACACGCGACCGTGGTCGCCGACCCCGCGGAGCAGCGACATGGTCAGGGCACCGGACCCGACGCCTGCCTCGACGACGTGCGCGCCCGGGAAGATGTCGGCCATGTGCACGACCTGGCCGGCGTCCTTGGGGTAGACGACGGCCGCACCGCGCGGCATCGACAGCACGTAGTCGGCGAGCAGCGGCCGAAGCGCGAGGTAGCTGACCCCGCCGGAGGTCGTGACGGTCGTGCCTTCGGGGCCGCCGATCAGCGCGTCGTGCGCGATCGAGCCCTTGTGCGTGAAGAAGTCCTTGCCTGCCGTCAGCGTGATGGTGTGCATCCGCCCCTTGGGGTCGGTGAGCTGGACGCGGTCGCCCACGGCGAGCGGTCCGCGGCGGCGCGCGGCACCGGTGGGCAGGTCGGCGTCGGGCACGGGCCGGAAGTCTAGGTGCGTCTAGCTGCTCTGCCGGGCGGCGGGGCCGGCGGTGAGTGCCCGCTCGACGTCGGAGGTGGCCAGCACGCCGTAGATGTCGCCGTTGGCCTCGACGACGAGGTACTCGCTGGCCGGCTGGGCGGTCAGCGCGTGGACCAGCTCCTCGCCCTCGAGGTCGGCCACCACCTGGTGGCCCGTCTCGAGTCGCCGCGACAGGTCGCCCACGGGGACCCAGGGCCGGCGGTCGACGGGCGTCGCCCGGACCGCGGACTCCACGACCAGGCCGACCGGGTCGCCGCCGCTCGACACCACCACCATCCCGCGAGCCCCTGCCTCGTGGGCCTGCCGCAGCGCCTCGGACAGCGGGAGGCTCGCCGGCACCGGGATCGCCCGGCGGGTCAGCCGGCGCGCGCTGAGCGCGGGGAGCCGCTGCTGCAGCCCCGCCTGCTGCAGCGACTGGGTGGCGCCGACCCAGATGAACGCACCGAGCAGCGCGCCCCAGACCACGTCGACCAGGTCGAGGCGCCCCCCGGTGCGGGCGGAGAGGGCGAACGGCAGCATCAGGACGACGACGGCGACACCCCGCCCGAGCCAGGCCGCGACCACGGTGCCGAGGTGTCGGCGGCCGGTGATGCGCCACACCCCGGCGGAGAGCACCCGGCCGCCGTCCAGGGGCAGGCCGGGCAGCAGGTTGAAGACGCCGACCACCAGGTTGCTGACCATGAGCCCGCGGGCGAGCAGTCGGGCCACCGTGCCCGGCTCGAGGAGCTCGCCCACGCCGAACGCCACCGCGGCGATCGCCAGGGAGACGGCCGGGCCGGCGGCCGCGATGCCGGCCTCGCGGCCGGCCGTGTTGGCCGGCCGCTCGATCTCGGACACCCCGCCGAGCAGGTGCAGGCTGATCCGCCGGACCGGCAGGCCGGCCTGCAGGGCGACGACGGTGTGGCTGAGCTCGTGGACCAGGACGGAGAGGTAGAGGAGGAGCGCGAAGGCCAGCGAGACGGCGTACCGCCAGTCGCCGATCCCCGGCACGGTGCGCTCCACGGTGGGCGCGAAGCCGTACGTGATCAGGGCGGCCACCAGGAACCAGGTGGGGGTGACATCGACCGGCACGCCGAACGGCCGGGCGATGACGATGCGGCCGTCATTCACACCGGCCAGCCTACGGTGGCACCCTGCGGCTCACCGGTGTGGACAGCCGGGTTGTGTCCGCCCCTGCGCCTAGGGTTCGGCACATGACCGCAGAGGTGCTGGACGGGACCGAGGTGCGGGCGCCGGCGTCGCTGTCCCCGTCGCGGGCGGCCGACTTCCTCACCTGTCCCCTGCTCTACCGCTTCCGGGTGATCGACCGGCTGCCCGAGCGGCCCAGCCCGGCCGCGACCCGGGGCACCGTGGTGCACTCGGTGCTGGAGCGGCTCTTCGACCTCCCGGCCGTCGAGCGGACCCCCCAACACGCCCACGACCTGGTGGTCCCCGAGTGGGAGCGGCTGCTCGAGGCCGAGCCCGAGCTCGCCGAGCTCTTCCCGCTCGCTCCGGCAGCCGACGCAGACCCTGCTGACGCCGACGCCGGGTCACGCCGGCTCGACGAGGACGCCTGGCTGCAGTCCGCCCGCGACCTGCTCGACGCCTACTTCGAGCTCGAGGACCCCACGCGCCTCGAGCCCGCCGAGCGCGAGCTCTTCGTCGAGCACGACCTCGGGTCCGGCCTGCGGCTGCGCGGCTACGTGGACCGGCTCGACGTCGCCCCGACCGGTGCCCTGCGGGTCGTCGACTACAAGACCGGCCGAGCGCCTCGCGAGGGGTTCGAGGCCAAGGCGATGTTCCAGATGCGGTTCTACGCACTGGTGCTGTGGCGCCTGCGCGGCGAGGTGCCCCGGCTGCTGCAGCTGCTCTACCTCGGCAGCGGCGAGGTGCTGCGCTACGAACCCGACGAGGCCGACCTGCGGGCCACCGAGCGCAAGCTCGAGGCGATCTGGGCGGCCATCTCCCGGGCCACCGAGCGGGGGGACTGGCGCCCCAACCCGACCCGTCTCTGCGACTGGTGCGACCACCAACAGCTCTGTCCGGCGTTCGGCGGCACGCCGCCGGACCTGCCGGCGCTGGAGGTGCTGCCGGTGCCGGCCGTGCCCGACGTGCCGGCCGTCCCCACCACAGGGGTGCTCGCCGACTCGGAGCGCCCCTCACCGCACACGCCGGGCGACGAGATCTGACCTCTGGCGCTCGGTCCCGTTGTGCGGACAACGGTTGGGTGCGGCTCAGGGTCACCCTGAGATGTGCCGGAGACCACGCGGAACGGACCCTGAAAAGGCTGGTTGTGCCGGCCCTGCCTGTCTACGTTGATCGTGTTCCCAGCCAAGGAGACTTCGTGACCAGCACGCCCCAGCCTGCCCCGCCGAACGCCTCGGCCCAGGCCACCGCCCCAGCAGCCGCCCGTGCCGTGGACCTCACCAAGGTCTACGGCCAGGGCGACACGCGGGTCGTCGCCCTGGACTCCGTGTCCTGCAGCTTCGAGGGCGGCCACTTCACCGCGATCATGGGGCCGTCCGGCTCCGGCAAGTCGACGCTGATGCACTGCATGGCCGGCCTCGACACCGCCACGTCGGGCTCGGCCTTCATCGGTGACGTCGACCTGTCCACCCTCGACGACAAGCGGCTGACCCGGCTGCGCCGCGACAGCCTCGGCTTCATCTTCCAGGCCTACAACCTGGTGCCGACGCTGAACGCGATCGAGAACATCACGCTGCCCATGGACATCGCCGGCCGCAAGCCGGACAAGGAGTGGCTCGACAACGTCATCTCCACCGTCGGGCTGGGCGACCGGCTCAGCCACCGCCCGAGCGAGCTCTCCGGTGGCCAGCAGCAGCGCGTGGCCGTCGCCCGGGCGCTGGCGTCGCGGCCCGAGGTCGTCTTCGCCGACGAGCCGACCGGCAACCTCGACTCCCGGTCCGGCGCCGAGGTCCTGATGTTCCTGCAGCGCTCGGTGCGCGACATGGGGCAGACGATCGTGATCGTGACCCACGACCCGGCGGCCGCTGCCTACGCGGACCGGGTGATCTTCCTGGCCGACGGCCGGATCGTGGACGAGATGCTCCAGCCGACGGCCGAGGCCGTGCTCGACCGGATGAAGCACTTCGACGTCCCGGCGCAGCGAGGCAACTGACGTGTTCCGAGTCACCCTCAAGAGCCTGCTCGCGCGCAAGCTCCGACTGCTGCTGACCGCCTCGGCGGTCGTGCTCGGCGTCGCGTTCGTGGCAGGGACGCTGATCCTCGGCGACACGATGAACAAGACGTTCGACAACCTTTTCGCGACCGCCTACTCCGGCACCGACGTCGGTGTGCGCGGCAAGTCGGCCTTCGACGTCAACGTCGCCGACGGCGGAGACAGCACGCAGTCCCGCGCGCCAGTCCCGGCCTCGGTCGTCGAAGCGGTGCGCGGCGTCGACGGGGTCAGGACGGCGCTCGGCGACACCAGCGGCTTCGCGCAGATCGTGACGCCGTCGGGCAAGGTCGTCGAGACCTCCGGTGCGCCGACCCTCGGTGGCACCTGGCTCGGCACGACACCGCTCAACCCCTACGTGCTGCAGGACGGTGCCGCACCGGCCGGGCCCGGTGAGGTCCTCATCGACGAGACCACCGCCGCGGACCACGACCTCGCGGTCGGGGACCGGATCCAGGTCCTGACGCAGAGCGGCCCTCTCGACGAGACCATCAGCGGTCTGGTCAGCTTCGGTGAGAGCGGCAGCCTGGCCGGCGCCACCGTCACCCTGTTCGACCCGCAGACCGCGCAGGTCGAATTGGGTGATCCCGACACCTACACCGAGGTCCTCGCCCTGGGCGACGGCAAGGTCGACGACGCCAGCCTGCGCGACCGGGTGTCGGAGGTGCTGCCGCCGCGGACCGAGGCGCTGACCGGTCAGCAGCTCGCCGACGCCGACTCCGGTGACATCAAGAGCGGACTCAGCTTCTTCAGCACCTTCCTGCTCGTCTTCGCGGTCATCGCGGTGTTCGTCGGTGCGTTCATCATCTTCAACACCTTCAGCATGCTGGTGGCCCAGCGCAGCCGGGAGCTGGCGCTCCTCCGGGCTCTGGGGGCCAGCCGGCGCCAGGTCAACCGTGCGGTCATCCTCGAGGCCGGGGTCGTCGGCGTCATCGGGTCGACGATCGGGCTCGGGCTCGGCGTCCTGCTCTCGCTCGGGCTCCAGCAGCTGATCGGCCTCTTCCTGGGCGACCTGCCGACGGACGGCCTGGTGTTCCAGAGCAGCACCGTGGTCTGGGCCTACCTCACCGGGGTCGTCGTGACCGTCGTGTCGGCGGTCGCGCCGGCGCGCCGGGCGACGCACATCCCGCCCGTCGCGGCGCTGCGAGACGACGTCGCCCTGCCGGAGTCGTCGCTGCGCCGGCGCGCCCTCGTGGGCACGACGATGCTGGCTGCCGGCATCGCCGCGATGGCTGCCGGTCTGATGGGCGACGCCGGGATCCTCTGGGTCGGACTCGGGGCCCTCGGCATCTTCCTCGGCGCGGCCATGCTCAGCCCGTTCCTCAGCCGGCCGGTGGTCGGCGGGGTCGGCAGCCTGCTGCCGCGGGTGTGGGGGTCCATCGGCCGGCTCGCCCGCGAGAACGCCCGGCGCAACCCGCGCCGGACCGCCGCCACGGCGTCCGCGCTGATGATCGGCCTTGCCCTGGTGTCCGCCGGCGGCGTACTCGGCGCGTCGATCGTCAAGAGCGCCAACGGCATCATCGACCGCAGCGTCGGTGCCGACTTCATCGTGACCGCGAGCAACTTCATGCCGATCCCCGGCGACGTGGCGGAGGAGGTCCGCAACGTCGACGGCGTCGACGCCGTCACGTCCTTCCGGTCAGGCCAGGCGCAGGTCGGCAAGAGCGTCGTCTCGCTGCAGGGCGTCACGGCCGACACCGTCGACCGGACGTTGAAGCTCGAGGTCGTCACCGGTGACGTCGGTTCGCTGGCCGACGAGGACACGATGCTCGTCGACAAGGACGTCGCCAAGGACAAAGGGTGGAAGGCCGGCGACCGGGTGCCGGTCACCTTCGGCAAGACCGGTGACACCCAGCTCACGGTCGGCGGCACCTACGACCAGAACCAGATCGCGGGCAACTACCTGATCGGGCTCGACACCTACGACGCCAACTACTCCCAGCGGCTGGACGAGGTGGTGGCCATGACCATCAAGCCCGACGCGGACCCGGAGGCGGTGCGGTCCGAGCTGCAGGCCACGGCGGACTCGTCGAACCTGGAGATCCGGGACCAGAGCGAGTTCAAGGACGAGCAGCGCAAGCAGATCAACCAGCTGCTCGGCTTCATCTACGTGCTGCTGGCCCTGGCCGTGCTGATCGCTGCGCTCGGCATCGTCAACACGCTGGCGCTGTCGGTGATCGAGCGGACTCGTGAGATCGGGCTGCTGCGAGCCGTCGGCATGGGTCGCCGGCAGGTGCGCCGGATGGTGCGGCTCGAGTCGGTCGTCATCGCCGTGTTCGGCACACTGCTCGGTCTGGTTCTCGGCGTCGCCCTCGGGTCGGCGCTGGTCACCGCGCTCAGCGGCGAGGGCATCGACCAGCTGGTCGTGCCGTACGGCCAGCTGGTGATCTACCTGGTGGTCGGGGCGCTGATCGGCGTGCTGGCCGCGGTCTGGCCGGCACGGCGGGCGTCCCGGCTGGACATCCTGGGCGCCATCACCACGGAGTGAAGCTCGCGCTGACGGGCTTCCCGCGAGTGCGGGAAGCCCGTCAGCGGTGCCGGGAGCGTCAGCTGGTGGAGGAGATCGCCTCCACGAGCTCCCCGGTCTTGCTCTCGTCGATGTTCCGCGCGACGTCGGCCTGGGACACGATCCCGACCAGGCGGTCACCGTCGATCACCGGCAACCGTCGCACCTTGTGCTTCGACATGGTGCGCAGGGCCTCGTCGACCGAGTCGTCGGCGCCGATCGTGACCGGCTTGCCCTGGGCGAACGTCGACACGGGCTGGGTCAGGTCGATCTGCTCGGCAACGGCCTTCACCGCGATGTCGCGGTCGGAGATCATCCCCTTGAGCCGGTCGTCGGTGCCGCAGATGGGCAGCGCGCCGACGTCGAGGTCGCGCATCTTGCGTGCCGCGTCGACCAGGGAGTCGGTCTCGGTCACGCACTCCGCGCCCTTGGTCATGATCTCGCGAGCGGTCGTCATTGCTGATGCTCCTCTCGTCGTCATGAATCTCTCTGACCTGGTCCGCGTGCCCGGCCCTGCCGTCCTCACACCTGATCGGTGCACAGGCCCCGCTGTCGGTTCACACCAGCCCCACCTGCACCGCACTGCACGACGGCGGTCGATCGGGCTCAGACCCGCGCGAGGCGGTCCAGGTCGAGCTCGGCGAGCGAGGGCACCTGCAGGTGGGAGAGGTCCTCCGGCACCGGGGACAGGCTCGGGACCACGATCGTGCGGCAGCCCGCCGACCGGGCGGAGGCGGCGCCGGCGGCTGAGTCCTCGAGCGCGACGCAGTCGTCCGGGCGGACGCCCAGCAGCTCCGCTGCCAGCAGGTAGGGGTCCGGGTGCGGCTTGGTGCGCTCGACGTCGTCCCCGGACACCGTGGTCGCGAAGTGGTGCCGTCCGACGGCGTCCAGCACCGCGTCGACGACGGGCCGCAGCGACGACGACACCAGGGCGCACGGGACGCCGGCCGCGGCGGCGGAGGTCAGCAGCGCCTCGGCGCCGGGACGCCAGGCGACCGGCCCGGTGCTGAGGTGGCGCACCATGCCGTCGACCAGCGCCTGCGCCACCCGGTCCACGCTGACGTCGGGCCGGTCGACCAGGGAGAGCATGTAGCCCGCGGCCTTCTCGATCGGCCCGCCGAAGAGGGCGAGCTGGTGCTCCTCGTCCCACGGGCCGCCCAGCTCGGCCATCACCTCGGCCTCGACGACGTACCACGTGCCCTCGGTGTCGACCAGCAGGCCGTCCATGTCGCAGAGCAGCGCCGCCGGGAGCCCGCCCGCCTGGGGGCCGCCGGTCACTTGGCGTTGAAGTAGGTCGCCTCGGGGTGGTGCAGCACCAGCGCGTCGGTCGACTGCTCGGGGTGCAGCTGGAACTCCTCGGAGAGCTTGACGCCGATCCGCTCCGGCTCGAGCAGGTCCACCAGCTTGGCCCTGTCCTCGAGGTCCGGGCACGCACCGTAGCCGAAGGAGAAGCGGGCCCCGCGGTAGCGCAGATCGAAGTAGTCCTCGGCCCGGTCCGGGTCCTCGCCGGAGAAGCCGAGCTCGGCCCGCATGCGCTTGTGCCAGTACTCCGCGAGGGCCTCGGTCAGCTGCACCGAGAGGCCGTGCAGCTCGAGGTAGTCGCGGTAGGCGTTCTGCCCGAACAGCTCCGAGGTCACCTCGGCGATCCGCGACCCGACCGTCACCAGCTGCAGGCCGAGCACGTCGACCTCGCCCGACTCGCGGGGCCGGAAGAAGTCGGCCAGGCAGAGGTGCCGGCCGTGCCGCTGCCGCGGGAAGGTGAACCGGTAGCGCTCGGGGGCGTCGATCGACGGCTCGGTGAGCAGCACCAGGTCGTCGCCCTCGCTGACCACGGGGAAGTAGCCATAGACCACCGCCGCCTCGAGCATGCGGTCGGCGTGCAGGCGCTCCAGCCACATCCGCAGGCGCGGGCGGCCCTCCGTCTCGACCAGCTCGTCGTACGTCGGCCCGTCACCGCGGGACGACTTCAGGCCCCACTGGCCCATGAAGGTGGCCCGCTCGTCCAGCAGCGCGGCGTACTCGGCGGTCTGGATGCCCTTGACCACCCGGGTGCCCCAGAACGGGGCGGCCGGCACGGGGTTGTCGGTCGCGACGTCGGACCGCGCCGGCATCTCGTCGGGCGCCGTCAGGTCGGGGCGACCGGTTGTGCGCACCCGGCGCTGGCGCAGCGCGGGGAGCTCGGCGCCGGGGACGCCGCGCTTGACGGCGACGAGCGCGTCCATCAGCCGGAGTCCCTCGAACGCGTCACGCGCGTAGCGGACCTCGCCCTCGTAGACGTCGGCGAGGTCCTGCTCGACGTAGGGCCGGGTGAGCGCCGCCCCGCCGAGGATGACCGGCCAGCGGGCTGCGAGCCCTCGGGAGTTCATCTCCTCGAGGTTCTCCTTCATGATGACCGTCGACTTCACGAGCAGGCCGGACATGCCGATGACGTCGGCCCGGTGCTCGTTGGCCGCCTCGAGGATCGCGGAGACCGGCTGCTTGATGCCGATGTTGACGACGTTGAACCCGTTGTTGGACAGGATGATGTCGACGAGGTTCTTGCCGATGTCGTGCACGTCGCCCTTGACCGTGGCGAGCACGATGGTGCCCTTGCCGTCCTCGTCGGTCTTCTCCATGTGCGGCTCGAGCCAGGCCACGGAGGTCTTCATCACCTCGGCGGACTGCAGGACGAACGGCAGCTGCATCTCGCCCTTGCCGAAGAGCTCGCCCACCACCTTCATGCCCTCGAGCAGGTGGTCGTTGACGACGTCGAGCGCCGACTTGCCGGAGTCGAGCGCGGACTGCAGATCGGCCTCGAGACCGTTGCGCTCGCCGTCGATGATCCGACGGGCCAGCCGCTCCCCCAGCGGCAGTGCGGCGAGCTCCTCGGCGCGGGACGCCCGGACGCTGGCGGTGTCGACGCCCTCGAAGATCTCGAGGAACCGCTGGAGCGGGTCGTAGCCCTCGCGCCGGCGGTCGTAGACCAGGTCGAGGGCGACCTCGCGGGCCTCCTCGTCGATCTTGGTCATCGGCAGGATCTTGGCCGCGTGCACGATGGCGGAGTCCAGCCCGGCCTTGACGCACTCGTGCAGGAACACCGAGTTGAGCACGACGCGGGCGGCCGGGTTGACGCCGAACGAGACGTTGGAGACGCCGAGGGTCGTCTGCACCGACGGGTAGGCCTTCTTGAGCCGGCGGATCGCCTCGATCGTCTCGAGCGCGTCGCGGCGGGTCTCCTCCTGGCCGGTCGTGATGGGGAAGGTCAAGGTGTCGACGACGATGTCGTCGACGTGCATCCGCCAGGTGCCGGTGAGGTCCTCGATCAGCCTGGAGGCGACCTGCACCTTCCAGTCCGCGGTGCGGGCCTGGCCCTCCTCGTCGATGCACAGCGCCACGACAGCGGCGCCGTGCTCCTTGACGATCGGCATGACGCGGGCGAAGCGCGACCCCGGCCCGTCGCCGTCCTCGTAGTTGACCGAGTTGATGACCGACCGGCCGCCCAGCAGCTCGAGCCCGGCCTCCACGACGGCCGGCTCGGTGGAGTCGAGCACGATCGGCAGGGTCGACGCCGTGGCGAAGCGCCCGGCGACCGCCTTCATGTCCGCGACGCCGTCACGCCCCACGTAGTCGACGCACACGTCGAGCAGGTGGGCGCCGTCGCGGGTCTGGTCGCGCGCGATCTCGATGCAGTCGTCCCACCGCTCGTCGAGCATCGCCCGGCGGAACGCGAGCGACCCGTTGGCATTGGTGCGCTCGCCGATCGAGAGGTACGAGGTGTCCTGCCGGAACGGCACGTGCTGGTAGAGCGACGCGACCCCCGGCTCCGGACGCGGCCGCCGGGTCGTGAGGCCGCGGCCGCCCACCCGCTCGACGACCTGGCGGAGGTGCTCGGGCGTGGTGCCGCAGCAGCCTCCGACGAGGGCGAGCCCGAAGTCGCGGGTGAAGTGGTCGTGCGCGTCGGCCAGCTCCTGGGGCGTGAGGGGGTAGCTTGCACCGTCCTTGCCGAGCACCGGCAGGCCGGCGTTGGGCATGCAGGTGACCGGGATGCGGGCGTGCCGGGAGAGGTGACGCAGGTGCTCGCCCATCTCGGTGGGCCCGGTCGCGCAGTTGAGGCCGATGGCGTCCACACCGAGCGGCTCGAGCGCGGTCAGCGCGGCGCCGATCTCGCTGCCGAGAAGCATCGTGCCGGTGGTCTCGACCGTGACCTGGCAGAACAGCGGGGCGTCCGAGCCGGCCGCGGTGAGCGCCCGCCGGGCGCCTATCACGGCGGCCTTGGCCTGCAGCAGGTCCTGGGCGGTCTCGACGAGGACGGCGTGCACCCCGCCGGCGAGCATGCCGCGCACCTGGGCCTGGTAGGCGTCGCGGAGCGTGGCGAACGCGACGTGGCCGAGGGTCGGCAGCTTGGTGCCCGGCCCGACCGAGCCGATCACCCAGCGCGGCTCGCCGTCGGTGCTGCGCTGGTCGGCGACCTCGCGGGCGATGCGGGCGCCGGCCTCGGCGAGCTCCTCGATCCGGCTCTCGATGCCGTACTCCGCGAGGTTGCCCAGGTTGGCGCCGAACGTGTTGGTCTCGACCGCGTCGACGCCGACGTCGAAGTAGGCCTCGTGGACCGACCGGACGATGTCGGGGCGGGTCACGTTCAGGACCTCGTTGCAGCCCTCGTGACCTTCGAAGTCGTCCAGCGACGGGTCCCTGGCCTGCAGCATCGTCCCCATGGCGCCGTCGGCGACCACGACCCTCTCGGCGAGGGCTCGACGGAGAGCGGCGGCCGAGTTCGACACGCCTGCGGAGGAAGACATCGCGGGCGAGTCTACGGGCGACCGGACGACGTACGCTGACAACGACCGGCAGGTGAACCCGCAGTCCCGCACGAGGAGAGGTCGCGCACGGTGATCGAGCTCGACGGCTACCCGGAGCTGGTCGACCCGTTGCTCATCGCGGCCTTCGAGGGATGGAACGACGCGGGTGACGCCGCCACCTCGGCCGTCGAGCACCTCGAGGAGGTCTGGGGGGCCGAGGCGCTCACCGAGATGGACTCCGAGGACTACTACGACTACCAGGTCAACCGGCCGACGGTCGCGATGGCCGACGAGGGCCGCCGCCAGGTCACCTGGCCGACGACCCGGGTGTCCTACGCCCGGCTGCCGGACCTCCGGCGCGACGTCGTCCTGATCCGGGGCATCGAGCCCAACATGCGGTGGAAGCAGTTCACCGGCGAGATCCTCGGCGTGTGCCACGAGCTCGGCGTCGAGATGGTCGTCACCCTGGGCGCCCTGCTCGCCGACTCGCCGCACACCCGCCCGGTGCCGGTGACCGGGACCTCGTCGGACGAAGGGGTCGCCCGGTCGCTGCACCTTGAGCCGTCGCGCTACGAGGGTCCGACCGGCATCGTCGGCGTCGTGCAGGACGCCTGCACCCGGGCCGGCGTGCCCGCGCTGTCGATCTGGGCTGCGGTCCCCCACTACGTCGCCCAGCCGCCGTGCCCCAAGGCCACCCTCGCCCTGCTGCGGCACATCGAGGACCTGCTCGACGTGCCGATCCCCCTCGGCGAGCTGCCCGACGACGCGCGGGCGTGGGAGCGCGGCGTCGACGACCTGGCCGCCGAGGACTCCGAGGTCGCCGACTACGTCCGCTCGCTCGAGGAGGCCAAGGACCTCACCGACGCGCCGGAGGCGTCCGGCGACGCGATCGCCCGCGAGTTCGAGCGCTACCTGCGCCGCCGCGGTGACGACCCGCGGTAGGCCCGCCACCGCTGGCCTGACCCGTCGCCGGGTTGACGAACGACCTGTACGCAACTTGTATGATCGCCAGTGTGACAGGACAGCGGGCTGCGGCGGTCGCGGCCGACCTCCGGGAGCGGATCGCGCTCGGTGACGTCGACCCGTCCGGGGCGCTCGAGAGCGAGGCCGCGCTCGGCCTGCGCCTCGGTGTCAGCCGGGTGACCGTCCGGCGGGCGCTGGAGCTGCTGCGCTCCGAGGGCCTGGTGGAGAGCCGGCGCGGCGCGGGCTGGTTCGTCGCGGGGGCCGCGGTCCACCAGCCGCTGGCCCTGGGGACCTTCCGGCACGCCGGCTCGGCGGTGGCCGACGCCGGCCTGCGGGCCAGCCGCCGGGTGGTCGAGTTCGGGTTCCGGCCGTCCCCCGACCGGGTGGCCGCCAGCCTCCAGCTGCACGAGGGCGGCGACGTCCTGCACGTCCGGTCGGTGCGCAGCGTAGACGGCGTGCCGCTGGACGTCGCGCACGAGTGGGTCCCCGACGCCTTCGGGGCCGGGGTCAGCCGGTCCGACGCCCAGGACCCCGGCACCTGGGCCACCCTGCAGGGCCACGGGGTGCGCATCGACCGGGTCCGCCAGACCGTCACCGCCGCCCTGGCGACCGACGAGGACGCCGACCTGCTGGGCGTCGCCCCCGGCAGCGCGCTGCTGCTGGTGCGACGGGTCGCGCACGACGGCTCCGGAGCAGCCGTGGCGCTGGCCGACCACCGCTACCTCGCGTCGCGGTTCAGCCTCGAGGTGGAGTTCGCCGGCTGGTCCACGGCAGGTGCCGGCGAGCCGCCCGGCCTGCGCGACTCGGCGACCGACGTCCGTACGTCGCCAGCGACCCCGCCCGCGGCACGAAGAGCCGTACCAACTGTGACCCCGACTGCGACCGTGACGATGACCGAGGAGACCTCGTGAGACTGCTGGTGACCGGAGGGGCCGGGTTCATCGGCTCCAACTTCGTCCTGCGGACGTCGCAGACCCGGCCGGACTGGCAGGTGCGGGTGCTCGACGCGCTGACCTACGCCGGCAACGCGGCCAACATCGCCGACGTGGCGGACCGGGTCGAGCTGGTCGAAGGCAGCGTCGCCGATGCGTCCCTCGTCGAGCGGCTGGTGCGTGACGCCGACGCCGTCGTGCACTTCGCGGCCGAGTCCCACAACGACAACTCGCTGGACGACCCCTGGCCGTTCCTCGAAGCCAACGTCATCGGCACCTACCAGCTGCTGCAGGCGGTTCGGCACCATGGCGTGCGGCTGCACCACGTCTCGACCGACGAGGTCTACGGCGACCTCGAGCTCGACGACCCGGGCCGGTTCACCGAGCAGACGCCGTACAACCCTTCGAGCCCCTACTCGGCGACGAAGGCCTCGGCGGACCTGCTGGTGCGCGCGTGGGTGCGGTCCTTCGGCGTCGAGGCCACCATCTCCAACTGCTCGAACAACTACGGGCCCTACCAGCACGTGGAGAAGTTCATCCCGCGCCAGATCACCAACGTGCTGATGGGCATCAAGCCCAAGCTCTACGGCCAGGGCACCAACGTCCGCGACTGGATCCACGTCGACGACCACAACTCCGCCGTCCACGCGATCCTGGAGCGCGGCCGCAGCGGCG
>DATHAP010000006.1 GCA_035489715.1 Actinomycetes bacterium | reverse complement strand
GAAGGAGCAGTTCCTCGACCCGCAGGTGGCCAAGGACTCGTTCCCGGCGATCCTCGAGGGCTTCTGGCTCAACCTGCGGGTCCTCGCGGTGTGCGCGGTGCTCATCGTGGCCGTGGGGCTCGGCGTCGCCGCGACCCGCACGCTGCGCGGGCCGGTGTTCGCGCCGCTGCGGTTCCTGGCCGCGGTCTACACCGACGTGTTCCGCGGCTTCCCGTTGATCGTCCTGCTCTACATCATCGGGTTCGGCGTGCCGGGGCTGCGGCTGCAGGGGGTGCCGACCTCCCCGGTCTTCCTCGGCGCAGTCGCGCTGGTGCTGACCTACTCGGCGTACGTCGCCGAGGTCTTCCGCGCCGGCATCGAGACGGTGCACCCGAGCCAGCGGATGGCGGCCCGGTCGCTCGGCCTCACCTACGGGCAGTCGATGCGTCGGGTCGTCCTGCCGCAGGCGGTCCGCCGGGTGACGCCGCCGCTGCTCAACGACTTCGTCGCGCTGCAGAAGGACGTCGGGCTGATCTCGGTCCTCGGTGCGGTCGACGCGGTGCGGGCCGCCCAGATCGAGGTCGCGCGGACCTACGACTTCACGCCCTACCTGGTGGCCGGGTTCCTCTTCATCCTGCTCGCGGTGCCCACCGTCCGGCTCGCCGACTGGGTCAACCTGCGCGCGGCCCGCCGCCAGCAGGCGGGCGGCGCCCTGTGAGCATCCCCATCACCACCCCGGTGCTCGAGGCCGAGCGGCTGGTGAAGCGGTTCGGCGACAACCCGGTCCTCGGCGGCGTCGACCTCGCCGTCGCCGAGCACGAGGTGGTCGTGCTGATCGGCGCCTCGGGTTCCGGCAAGTCGACGATGCTGCGCTGCGTGAGCCTGCTCGAGCCGCTCGACGACGGCACGGTGCGCCTCGACGGCGAGGAGGTGACCGACCCGCGCGCCGACGCCGACCGCCTGCGGTCCCGCTTCGGCGTGGTCTTCCAGTCCTTCAACCTGTTCCCGCACCTGTCCGTGCTGCAGAACGTGACCCTCGCCCCCCGGGTGGTCCACGGCGTGTCCCGGGACGAGGCCGAGGAACGGGCGATGCGGCTGCTCGAGCGGGTCGGCCTGGGCAGCCGCGCCAAGGACTACCCGGACCGGCTCTCGGGAGGTCAGCAGCAGCGGGTGGCGATCGTCCGCGCGCTGGCCAACGAGCCGCGGATGCTGCTGCTCGACGAGGTGACCAGCGCCCTGGACCCCGAGCTGGTCGGCGAGGTGCTGCGGCTGGTCCGCGAGCTCAAGGAGCAGGGCACCACCATCCTGATGGCGACCCACGAGATGGCCTTCGCCCGCCAGGTGGCCGACCGGGTCTGCTTCCTCGACGCCGGCGTGCTGTGCGAGCAGGGTCCGCCCGAGCAGGTCCTCGACGACCCACGCGAGCCGCGGACCCGGCAGTTCCTGAGCCGGGTCATCGAAGCCGGCCGGCTCTGAGGTGCCGACCCCGGACGACGCGCTGACGGAGCGCCGGCGGCGGCTGACCGCCCAGGTCGCGGCGCTCGAGCGGGCCTTCGCCGCCCTCGTCGCCGCGACGGAGGGTGCCAACACCGACGACGAGCACGACCCGGAGGGGTCCACCATCGCCTTCGAGCGGTCCCAGCTCTCGGCCTCGCTGGCCGCGGCCCGGTCCGGGCTGGCCGGGGTCGAGCATGCCCTGGCCCGGGTGGCCGCGGGGACGTACGGCCGGTGCGAGACCTGCGGCGGGCCCATCCCCGCGGGCCGCCTGGAGGCCCTGCCCGCTGCGACGACCTGTGTCGCCTGCGCCGGGCGCCACCCTGACCACGCCGGCGCAGGCGGGACGTAAGACCACCCGCGGGCAGAGATAGGGCAACCTCCCGATGTAGCCCCCCTCCTCAGGCGAGCACATTTCTCTCGTCACCACGAAGGACGAGCTCCGACCGGAGCACTGAGGAGTGAGAACCATGCAGCTCACCGCCGGCCTCTTCGCCAGCACCGAGACCGCCTACCGCCACGAGCGGATCAGCACCTCGTTCCGCGAGGCCTCCGCCGCCCGCGGCGCCCGGGCCGCCCGCGCCCTGCGCGCAGTCGGCCACCGCCGCCCGACCCGCTCCACCCTGCGCGCGGCCTGACTAAGGACCCTTGAGGACCCCTCCCGCGTGATCTAGGCAATCGTCCCGATGCGCCGGGGCACCTCAGGACCGCAGAGTCGAGACCACACCCGCCGGGAGACCCCCGGCACCTGCAGGAAGCCACCCGAGGAGGAACCGTCATGCAGCTCACCGCCAGCCAGTTCGCCGCCGTCGACACCGCGTACCGCCAGGAGCGGATCACCGCGTCGTTCCGCGACCAGCTCGCCACCCACGACCTGCGCAGCCTGCCGCGCCGATGGTTCGACGCGACGACGGAGGCGCGTATCCACGCGATCCGGACGGCCTGAGTGGCCGAACCGGCACGTTCCCGCCAGGCCGGGCGCGCACTGTCCCTGGTGCCCGCGATGATGGGTGACGTGGCCCCCGCGACCGAGATCCGAGGCCCACTGGTCGGCCGAGCCGTCGAGCTCGACCGCCTGGTGGGCCTCGTCGGCGTGGGTGAGGAGAAGCCGGCCGGGTCCGCCGTGCTGGTGTCCGGGGACGCCGGCGTCGGCAAGACCCGCATCCTGGCCGAGCTGCGCGACCGCGCCCAGACCGAGGGCTGGCGGGTGCTGGTGGGGCACTGCCTGGACTTCGGCGACAGCGCGCTGCCCTACCTGCCGTTCAGCGAGGCCTTCGGGCGGCTGGCCGCCGAGAGCCCGGTCGTGGCGCGGACCCTGGTCGAGGCCGCCCCCGTCATCGCCCGCCTGATGCCGGCCCGCCGCGTCCTGCCCGAGCAGTCGACCGGGCACGATGCCGAGCCGGTCGACGCGACCACCATCGACCGCCCGGAGCTGTTCGCGGCCGTGCACGGCGCCCTCGAGCAGCTGGGCCGGTCGGCTCCGCTGCTCCTCGTCGTCGAGGACGTGCACTGGGCCGACCGGTCCACCCGCGAGATGCTCAGCTTCCTGTTCTCCCGGCGCTTCGACTCGCCCGTCGCGGTGGTGGCGTCGTACCGCACCGACGACCTGCACCGCCGCCATCCGCTGCGCACGACCGCCGCCGAGTGGTCGCGGCTGCCCGCCGTCACCCGCGTGGACCTCGGCCGGCTCGGCGACGCCGACGTCCGCGAGCTCGTCCACTCGCTGCACCCCGCCCCGATGGCCGAGCGCGCCCTGCACGGCATCGTCGAGCGTGCCGAGGGCAACGCGTTCTTCACCGAGGAGCTGGTCCAGGCCGCCGAGGTCGGCCCCGACGCGATCCCCGAGGCGCTGGCCGACCTGCTGCTGGTCCGCCTCGACCGCCTCGACGACGACGCGCGCCTCGTCGTCCGGGCGGCGGCCGTCTCGGGCCGCCGGGTCCCCCACCTGCTGCTGGAGCGGGTGCTGGACGGTCGGATCGACTCCCTCGACGCCGCGCTGCGGGCGGCGGTCGAGGCCAACGTGCTCGTGCCGATGGGCGGCGACGGCTACGCGTTCCGCCACGCGCTGCTCGCCGAGGCGGTCTACGACGACCTGCTCCCGGGCGAGCGGGTCCGGCTGCACGCGGCGTACGTCGCGGCGCTGCAGCAGGGCGAGGTCGGCGGCACCGCGGCCGAGCTGGCCCGGCACGCCAAGCGGGCCAACGACCTGGTGACGGCCGCCCGCGCCAGCGTCGCGGCCGGCGACGAGGCGATGACTGTCGCCGGTGCCGACGAGGCGTCCCGCCACTACGAGCTGGCGATGGAGCTGGCGACGCACGCCTCCGACGAGGACATCGGCATCGACCGGGTCGAGCTCACCGCCCGCGCCTGCGAGGCGGCGGTCGCGTCCGGGCAGACCTACCGCGCGATCGCGCTGGCGAACGACAGCCTGCGCTCGCTGCCGGCCGACGCCGACCCCGACGCCCGGCTCCGGCTGCTCGCGGTGCTCGCCGCCGCGTCGCTGCTCGCCGACACCGAGGGCGACGCCCTGGCCACGACGACGGAGGCGATGGCGCTGCTGGAGCGCCACCCCGACGACCGGATGCGGGCCCGCTTCCTGGCGCTGCACGCCCGCGCCCATGCCGACCGGCGACGCCACGTCGAGGCGTCCGAGCTCGCCGGGCAGGCGCTGGAGCTGGCCGGCCGGCTCGAGCTGGCCGACGTCGTCGTCGACGCGCGGACGACGCTGGCCCGCCTCCGCGAGGGCACCCAGGGGCCGGCCGCGTCGGTCGAGATGCTCGAGGAGGTCGTGGTCCAGGCCCGGGCGGCCGGCGACCTGGACAGCGAGCTGCGCGGCACCTTCAACCTGGGCACCCTGCTCTACGAGAGCGGCCGGATCGAGGAGGCCCGGGTGGTCTACGCCCAGGCCACCGAGCGCGGTGTCTCGGCCGGCCGCCCCTGGGCACCGTTCGTCCTCGAGTCCCGCGTCCTCGGCATCCAGGCCGCCTACCTGGTCGGTGAGTGGGACGCCGCGCTCGACCTGGCCGACCTGCACGGCGAGTCGCCGCCGGAGCTCGCCGAGGCGATGCTCATCGCCAGCGGGCTGGTGGTGCGAGCCGGTCGAGGCGACGCCACCGCCACCGACGTGCTCCCCTCCCTCGCCGCACCCGGCCGGCGCGAGGGCATGGTGGCGCTGTTCGCAGGATTCGCCGCGATCGACCTCTACGGCGACGCCGGCGACCTCGAGGCCAGCCTCGACGCGCACGACCAGACGGTCTCGGTGCTCAGCGAGATCTGGGCCAACATGGACTTCCAGGCCAGGATCCGGCTGTCCGCGCTCGCCATCGGGCAGGTCGCGGCGGCCGTGCCGGGCACCGCCAGCGACGACCACGACCGGCTGGTCGCGGAGGCCGACCGGCTGCTGGCCGGTGCCCGGCGGGCGCTGCGCAAGCGCGAGGAGTCGGTGTGGGAGGAGGGCCTCGAGGGTCGGGCCTGGATGACCCGCACCGAGGCCGAGCACCTGCGGCTGCGCTGGCTGGTGGGCCACGACCTGCCGGCTCCGGGCGAGCTGCTGACCGCCTGGCGGGCGTCCACCAACGCCTTTCTCTCGCTCGGGCACGCGTTCGAGACAGCGCGGTCCCAAGCCCGCACCGCCGCGGTGCTGCGCGCCGCCGGCAACGCCGCCGAGGCGGCCGAGGCCGCCGAGCTCGTGCGGCTGGCCCGGGACACGGCCCGGCGGCTCGGCACCGAGCCGCTGCTGCGCGAGCTGCGCGCCGTCGGCGGCCAGCAGCCGGCCCGGGCAGCGGCCGAGTCCCGCCGCGACGAGAGCCTGACCGCGCGCGAGCTCGAGGTGCTGACCCTGGTGGCCCAGGGCCGCAGCAACCGCGAGATCGCCGGCCAGCTCTACATCAGCGCCAAGACGGTCAGCGTCCACGTGTCCAACATGCTCGCCAAGCTCGGCGCCGCCGGGCGCACCGAGGCGGTGGCCGTCGCCCGCCGGCGCGGCTACCTCGACGACCGGGCCGGCTGAGCCCGGCGACTCCTGCTCAGTGGGTCTTCTGCCAGCCGTCCCATGCGCTGGTGACCATCTCGGTCAGGTCCAGCCCGGCGGTCCAGCCGAGTTGGTCGCGGATCTTCGAGGCGTCGGCGAAGTACGCCGCCGGGTCGCCGGCCCGTCGGCCGACCACGTCGACCTCGAAGTCCATCCCGGTCACCGCGCGGACGGTGTCGAAGACCTCCTTGACGGAGACGCCCTCGCCACGGCCGACGTTGTAGACCTCCCCCAGCGGTCCCTCGTCGATTCGCGCAGCGGCGGCGGCGTGGGCGTCGGCCAGGTCGACGACGTGGATGTAGTCGCGGATGCAGGACCCGTCGCGGGTGTCGTAGTCGTCGCCGAAGAGCTGCGGCTTGCTGCCGCCGGTCAGCCGCTCGAAGGTCATCGGCACCAGGTTGGCGACGCTGCGGTCGGCCAGCTCGGGGGAGGCGGTACCGGCCACGTTGAAGTAGCGCAGGGCGGACCAGCGGACCTTCGGGTTCGCGGTCGCCAGGTCGCGCAGCATCCACTCGCCGACCAGCTTGGTCTCGCCGTAGGGGCTCATCGGCGCGGCCGGGGTCTCCTCGGTGACGAACTCCACCGGCGGGTTGCCGAAGACGGCCGCGCTCGAGGAGAACAGGTAACGCTCGACGCCCTCCTGGGTGCAGACGTCGAGCAACCGGGCGAAGCCGCCGACGTTCTCGTCCCAGTAGAGGACCGGGTTCTCGACCGACTCGCCGACCGCCTTCTTGGCGGCGAGCTGCAGCACCCCGGTGACGCCGTGCTCGCGGATCGTGGAGCGGACGGCGTCCTCGTCCTGCAGCCTGGCCTCGACGAAGGGCACGTCGGCCGGCACGTTGTTCCGGATGCCGGCGGAGAGGTCGTCGAGCACCACGACGCGCAGGCGGTGCTCGCCGAAGGCCCGCACGATGTGGGCGCCGATGTAGCCGGCGCCGCCGGTGAGCAGCCAGCACGGGCCGTTGTCGCCTGTAGTGACGGTCATGGCAGGCAACCCTAGGCGCCGGGCCGGTCCGGGGAGGCGACGAGG
>DATHAP010000005.1 GCA_035489715.1 Actinomycetes bacterium | reverse complement strand
CGAGCAGATCGCCGAACCGGTCGTTGTCGTCACCGAGCGGGTGGTCGAGACCGTCACGCCGGTGGTCGGGGTGGTCGCCGAACCGGTCGTGGTCGCCGTCGGGCCGGTGGTCGAGCAGGTTGCCGCTGTCACCGAGCCGGTGGTCGAGGCCGTCACGCCGGTGGTCGAGCAGGTGGTCGAGCAGGTCGCCGGACCGGTCGCCGCTGTCACCGAGCCCGTGGTCCAGACCGTCACGCCGGTGGTCGAGCAGGTCACCGAACCGGTCCTGGCCGTCGTCGAGCCGGTGGTCGAGGTTGCTCAGCCGGTCGTCGAGGTGATCGAGCAGATCGCCGAACCGGTCGTCGCTGTCACCGGGCCGGTGGTCGAGGCCGTCACGCCGGTGATCGAGCAGGCGACGGAATCGGTCGTCCCGGTCATCGAGCCTGTCGTCGATGGAATCGCCGGCGTAGCGGCGCCCGAGGTCGGTGGATTGGTCGCACCGGTCGTCCAGGTGACCCTGTCCGTGGTCGACGGCGCCTACTCCCCGCTGGGTGCAGTCGCACCGGTCGTGGGCCTGCTCTCTCCGGTCGTCGCGCCTGTCGTGGATGCGGTCGCTCCCGACGTCGTCGGAACTCCCGTGGTGCAGTCGGTCGTCACGGTGCTGTCGGCGGCTCCTGACATCGCCGCGGCCGGTGCGCTCCCGCCGTTGCCGACCGACCCCGCCCTCCACGTCGCCGAGCCGTCGCCTTCTCCTGTCGGCAGCGTCGTCGCCTTGCCGATCGGTCCGGATTCCGGGCTGCAGAGCGCGGGCGACGACTGGGCGCTGCGAGCGTCGCCCTCCCCGTCGACCGTCGTCGGGGCAGCGTCCGGTTCCACGCCGATCGACCCGCTCCCGCTCGTGCCTTCGCCGTTCCTCCCGTCGCCGTCCACGGTGTCCTCCGCCGGCGGAAGCCTCACGGCGCCGAAAGCCATCCTCTCCGCCGCCGTCCCTGAGCTTGGGGCCGGCCGCATCCCGCTCGACGTCACCGCGTCCGACTCCGTCGGCGGGGCGTCCTGCGTGCCGGGCTGCTCGCCCGACTGATCCCTCCGGCCCGGTGACGCCCGGGTCCCGCCGCTGACGCGGCAGGTCTTCGCCTGCCCGCCGACAGCCGGCCCCGACCTGCGCGGCGCACCGGGCCGGTCACGGGCGTGCGCGCCCTGCGCGGGGAGACCCGCAACCGGGCGCGCACCGACCGGCCGCTGACACCGGTCGTGCCCCGGGCGGTCCACGGATTCCTGCGGCACGAGGCGGGGAGGTAACGGGGGCTGGAGTCACACAGGGGCGGGCGCCTTCGGCGCCCGGTGACTCCCGACCTCCTCGCCCCGGTCGACGAGGCGGCGGGGAACGCGCCGACCTGCGCGTTCCCCGCCGTGCTCTGATTCTGGGCGACGTCGGCCAGATACCGGCGCAGTGTGCAAGGACCTTCTGATCCCCCTGGTGGCGGCAGCTAGGTGTCGCGCCGACGCGCGGAGGGGTCGAGCGCCCGGTCGAGGACGTCGCGGGGGAGCACCACCTGCACCGTCGAACCGTGGCCTAGCTCGCGCCCGTCGCCGTCGGTGGCGCGGCACTCGCAGGTGAGCCGGTTGCCCTCGACGACGACGCAGCGCGCCTCGACGGTCAACCGGTCGCCGACCCAGCTCGGCGCCAGGTGCTCGACGGACACCGAGCGCCCGAGCCCGTCCTCGCCCGGCTCCAGGAACCCCAGCAGCAGCTTGCGGCCGGCCTCCTCGAAGTGCCGAGCCATCGTGTAGGTCGCGTACACCGGGTGCACGCTGCCCAGCTCGTCGAAGTGCACCGTCATGTCGGGTGTCACCTCGACGTCCAGGGACGCCGACTCGCCGACCGGTGGGAGCATGGTTAGGCGTCGAAGTCGACGGTGACCGTCTCCGACACCGGCAGCGTCTGGCAGGTCAGCACGTAGCCGGCGTCGACCTCCTTGGCCTCCAGCGCGTAGTTGCGGCGCATCGTCACCTCGCCGTCGGTCACGCGCGCACGGCAGGTGCCGCACACCCCGCCCTTGCAGGCGAACGGCAGGTCGCCGCGCACCTTCTGCGCGGAGTCGAGCACGGGCACGTCGCGGGGCAGCGCCAGCGTGGTCGTGCGGCCGTCGAGGACGACGGTGACCTGGCTGCTCGGGCCGACCACCGTCTCCTCGTCGCCGCGCACGGGCTCCGGCGGGACGTCGTCGACGTAGAAGAGCTCCTGGTGCACCTTGTCGGTGGGCACCTCGAGCTCGGCGAGGAGCGCGCGGGCGTCCTCGACCATCCCGTGCGGCCCGCACAGCCACCAGTGGTCGACGTTCGGGGCGTCGACGAGGTTCTCGACCAGGGCCCGCAGCCGCGCCCCGTCCAGCCGTCCGCTGGTGAGCTCGGCGTCGCGCGGCTCGCGGGAGAGCACGTGCACCAGCTGCAGCCGGGTGCCGTAGCGGTCCTTCAGGTCGGCGAGCTCGTCGGCGAACATCACCGTGTTGGTGCGCCGGTTGCCGTAGAAGACCGTCACCGTCGACTGGCCGTCGCGCAGCACGGTGGCGGCCAACGAGAGCGCCGGGGTGATCCCGGAGCCGGCGACGACGAAGACGTGGTCACCGGGCACAGACAGATCGGCGGTGAAGGTGCCCGAGGGCGGCAGGACCTCGATCGTGTCGCCCGGCCTCACCTGGTGGACCAGGTAGGAGGAGAAGAATCCGCCGGGGACCTCCCGGACGCCGACCCGGGGCTGGGCACCCATGGGCGCGCAGATCGAGTAGGACCGGCGCTCGTCGCGGTCGCCGTCGACCCGGCGCAGGGTGAGGGCCTGGCCCGGCTTGAAGCGGTAGTCCTCGGCCAGCTCGTCCGGGATGTCGAAGGTGACGGCGACGGCGTCGTCGGTGAGCGGCTCGACCTTGGCGACCGTCAGCGGGTGGAACCTCGGCCGCCGACGGGCGCTCACGGGGGCGTCAGTGGCGGCCACTCAGATCTCCTTCATGTGCTCGAACGGCTCCCGGCAGCTGCGGCAGCGGCGCAGCGCCTTGCACGCCGTGGCACCGAACTCGGACAGCTCCTCGGTGTCGGGGGAGCCACACAGCGGGCAGTCCGCCGTCCGGCGGGTCGGGCCGAGATCGAGCGGCACCGGCCCGGCGGTGCGGACCGGCGCGGTGCCGGGCGGCGCGATGCCGGCGGCGGCGAGCTTGCGGCGCGCGTCGGCGCTGAGCCAGTCGGTGGACCAGGCGGGGGAGAGGACGGTGCGGACGTCGACGTCGCCGAATCCGGCCCGGTGCAGGGCGTGCACGAGGTCGGCGCGCATGACGCCCATCGCCGGGCAGCCGGTGTAGGTCGGGGTGATCTCCACGACCACGGTGCCGTCCTCGACGCGCACGTCGCGGAGGACGCCGAGGTCGGCCAGGGTCACCATCGGCAGCTCCGGGTCGGTGACCCGGGCGGCCACCTCCCACGGGTCGACGTCGATCGCGGTCATGACGCTCACCAGGTCGCCGCCGGGTGCTGCCGGGCCAGACCCTGCAGGGGGCCGAGCAGTTCGGCCAGCTCGGGCCCGTGCTCGCCGAGGCGACCGCCCGAAGGTACGTCGGCCGGCCAGTCAGGAACGGTCAGGGTCGCCGTCGTCAGCACCTGGGTCAGCACGTCGTGCACCTCGCCCCGGACCGACCCGGGGTCGACGGCGACGCCCGCGTCGGCGAGCCGGAGCTCGAGCTCGGTGGGGGAGAAGACGTCCGCGAGCAGCGGCCAGACCGCCGCGACCCCGGCCCGCGCGCGCCGGTGCGACTCCTCGGTGCCGTCGCCCAGCCGCAGCAGCCAGCGGGCGGCGTGGTCGCGGTGGTAGGCGAGCTCGTTGACACCCTTGGCGGCGATCGCGGCGAGCACCGGGTCGCGGGACTCCCGGAGGCGCACGAAGACGGCGAGGCGCACGGTCGAGGCGACCAGCAGCCGGACCATGGTCTGTGCGAAGTCGGCGTTCGGCGCCGCGACCAGCGCGGTGCTGCGGAACTCGTCGGGGTCGCGGAAGTAGGCCAGCGCGTCCTCGTCGGGGATCGACTCCGTGGCGAGGGAGCGGGACCGGCCGAGGACGCCGACCGAGCCGGCCCGGGCGAGCAGCAGCCGGGCCTGGCCGAGCAGGTCGAGCGCCACGTTGGCGATCGCGACCTCCTCCTCGAGCTCCGGCGCCGCGGTGATCCACTGCGTGAGCCGCTGAGCCAGCACGAGGGCGTCGTCGCCGAGCATCAGGCAGTACTCGCCGAGGTCGGCGGGCTCGATGCCGTCGGGCACCGTGGTGTCGACGCCGGCAAGCGGTTCGTCGAAGCCGGTGCCGAACGCCCAGTGGCCCTCGTCGCTGTGGGCGTGGTCGAGCGCCTCGTACACGGTCTCTTCGTGTGGCACTGCAGCTCCTGTTTCGCCGCTCACATGTGAGGGACGTTGTCGGGGATCTCGTAGAACGTGGGGTGGCGGTAGACCTTGTCGCCGCTGGGGGCGAACATCGGGTCCTTCTCGTCGGGACTGGACGCGGTGATGTCGGCGGCCTTGACCACCCAGATGCTCACGCCCTCGTTGCGCCGGGTGTAGAGATCGCGCGCGGCGTGCACGGCCATCTCGTCGTCGGGTGCGTGCAGCGAGCCGACGTGCACGTGGTTGAGGCCGCGCTTGCCGCGGACGAACACCTCGTACAGGGGCCAGTCCCGCCGCGCCGTCGCCTGCTTCGGCTCGACGGGCACCTCGGGGCCGGTGGGGATGGCGCCGTGCCCGCCCTCGGCGGTGACCTCGGTGCTCATGCCGCCGCCCCGGCGTGCTTCTCCGCGTACGCCGTCGCCGCCTCGATCACCCACGCGTTGTCGTCGCGGGCGGCCCGCCGGCGGGCGATCCGCTCGGCGTTGGCCGGGCCGTTGCCGCTGATGACCCGCTTGAACTCGTCCCAGTCGATCGCGCCGAACCGGTAGTGCCCCGTGGCCGGGTCGTAGGAGAGGTCGGGATCGGGCAGCGTCACGCCGAGCACCTCGGCCTGCGGGACCGACATGTCGACATAGCGCTGGCGCAGCTCGTCGTTGCTGTGCCGCTTGATGCCCCATGCCATCGACTGCGCCGAGTTGGGGCTGTCGTCGTCCGGCGGGCCGAACATCATCAGCGACGGCCACCACCAGCGGTCGACGGCGTCCTGCACCATGGCCCGCTGCTCGGGGGTGCCGCGCATCATCGTCATCAGCAGCTCGTAGCCCTGCCGCTGGTGGAACGACTCCTCCTTGCAGACCCGGATCATCGCCCGGGCGTAGGGCCCGTAGGAGGAGCGGCACAGCGGCACCTGGTTGCAGATCGCCGCGCCGTCGACGAACCAGCCGATGACGCCGACGTCGGCGTAGGTGAGCGTCGGGTAGTTGAAGATCGAGCTGTACTTCTGCCGGCCCTCGATCAGCTTGTCGGTGAGGTCGGCCCGGTCCGCGCCGAGTGTCTCGGCCGCCGAATAGAGGTACATCCCGTGCCCCGCCTCGTCCTGCACCTTCGCCAGCAGGATTGCCTTGCGCCGCAGGCTGGGCGCGGCGAGCAGCCAGTCGCCCTCCGGCTGCATCCCGATGATCTCCGAGTGCGCGTGCTGGGCGATCTGCCGGATCAGCGTCTTCCGGTAGCCCTCAGGCATCCAGTCCCGCGGCTCGATGCGGTGCTCGGCCGCGATCGTGGCGTCGAACTGGGCCTGCAGAGCCGCCTCGTCGACAGCCGTCGGGCGGTCCAGGGTGGTGGACATGCGCGTCACCTCGGGGTCGAGGGAAATAACTGACCGGACGGTCGGTAATGAGTGTGCACGACGGTGCCGGGCGGCACAAGTGCCGGCGGGACGCGTTCGCCGCCCCGCCTTGACAGGGAGGCGACGGGAGGAGTTAGTTACTGACCGGGCGGTCTGTTATTCGCGGGCCGTGCCCCTACCGACGGAGGCTCCCCGCATGACGGCATCCACCAGCGAGACCGCCCGGCGGCTGGGCGCGGCGCCCGATCCCACCCTGCTCGACCCGGCCGAGCGCATGGGGCTCGACGAGCTGCGCGCACTGCAGCTGGAGCGGCTGCAGTGGACGCTGCGCCACGCCTACGACAACGTGCCGCACTACCGCACGGCGTTCGACGCGGCCGGGGTGCACCCCGACGACTGCCGCGAGCTGGCCGACCTCGCCAAGTTCCCCATGACCAGCAAGGCCGACCTCCGGGACAACTACCCGTTCGGCATGTTCGCCGTTCCGCAGGACCAGGTGCGCCGGATCCACGCGTCCAGCGGCACCACCGGCCGGCCGACCGTCGTCGGCTACACCGAGCGCGACATCGACACCTGGGCGACCGTCATGGCCAGGTCGATCCGCGCCGCAGGCGGGCGCGCGGGGGACCGGCTGCACAACGCCTACGGCTACGGCCTGTTCACCGGAGGGCTCGGCGCCCACTACGGCGCGGAGAAGCTGGGTTGCACGGTCATCCCGATCTCCGGCGGGATGACCCCCCGCCAGGTGCAGCTCATCCAGGACTTCGCGCCCCGTGTGATCATGGTGACGCCGTCCTACATGCTCACCGTCATCGACGAGTTCGAGAAGCAGGGCATCGACCCGCGCTCGACCTCGCTGGAGATCGGCATCTTCGGCGCCGAGCCGTGGACCGAGCAGATGCGCCAGGAGATGGAGGAGCGCCTCGACATCGAGGCGATCGACATCTACGGGCTGTCCGAGGTGATGGGCCCCGGTGTGGCGCAGGAGTGCGTCGAGACGAAGGACGGCCTGCACATCTGGGAGGACCACTTCTACCCGGAGGTCATCGACCCGTTCACCGGCGAGGTGCTGCCCGAGGGGGAGAAGGGCGAGCTGGTCTTCACGTCGCTGACCAAGGAGGCCATGCCGGTCATCCGTTACCGCACCCGCGACCTCACCCGGCTCCTGCCCGGGACGGCGCGGCCGGGGATGCGCCGGATGGAGAAGGTCACCGGCCGTACCGACGACATGATCATCCTGCGCGGGGTGAACGTGTTCCCGACGCAGATCGAGGAGATCGTGCTGCAGACCCCGGGCCTGTCGCCGCACTTCAGCCTGCTGCTCACGACGCGCGGGCGGATGGACCACCTCACCGTGCAGATCGAGGCCCGCCCCGACTGCCCGGCCGAGCGGCGGGAGCCCGCGGCCCGGGAGGTGGCGAAGTCGGTCAAGGACACCGTGGGCGTCGCCGTCGACGTGGAGATCGTCGACCCCGACACCCTGGCGCGGTCGGTCGGCAAGCTGCAGCGGCTGCACGATCTGCGCAACCGATGAGCGTCGACGCCGAGCGCGTCCCGGGACGGCGCGGCCGACCGGGGCACTCGCTGGACACCCTGCTCGACGGCGCCGTCGCCCTGTTCAACGAGCGCGGGTACGAGGCGACCAGCATGGACGAGCTGGCCACCCGGCTCGGCGTGACCAAGTCCGCGATCTACCACCACGTCCCGAGCAAGGTGGAGCTGCTGCGGCTGGCGCTCGACCGCGCGCTGGACGCCCTGTTCGCCCTCACCCAGGAGCCCGGCGCCACGACCGGGCCGGCGATCGACCGGCTCGAGTACGTCGTCCGCGGGTCGGTGCGGGTGCTGACCGCCGAGCTGCCCTTCGTCACCCTGCTGCTCCGGCTGCGGGGCAACACCGAGATCGAGCGGACCGCCCTCCAGCGCCGGCGGGAGTTCGACCGGGTCGTGACCGGGCTGGTCCGCGCGGCCGAGCACGAGGGCGATGTGCGGACCGACGTCGACCCCGCCGTCCTCAGCCGGCTGCTGTTCGGCACCGTCAACTCGCTCACCGAGTGGTACCGCCCGGGCGGTGACCTGTCGGCCGACGACCTCGCCGACGCCGTCGTCGCCACCACCTTCTCCGGCCTGCGCACCTGACCCCACTGTGTGGACTTTGGGCGCCCAAAGTCCGAAGGAGACGCTCATGACTTCTGCACCGATGCTCGAGAGCTACGTCGCCGGCCGGTGGTTCGCCGCGGCCGACGACGGCACGCCGGTCGCCGACGCGGTGACCGGGGAGACCGTCGCCCGCGTGAGCAGCACCGGGCTCGACGTGCCGGTCATGCTCGACCACGCCCGCGGCGTCGGCGGCCCGGCCCTGCGGGAGCTGACCTTCCACCAGCGGGCCGGGCTGCTCAAGCAGCTCGCGCTGAAGCTCATGGCGGACAAGGACGAGTTCTACGCGCTCTCCCACCGCACCGGCGCCACCGACCGGGACAACGCCGTCGACATCGACGGCGGCTTCGGCACGGTGCTCTCCTACGCCAGCAAGGCGCGGCGCGAGCTGCCCGACGACACCGTCGTCCTGGACGGCGCGGTCGAGCCGCTGGGCAAGCGCGGCACCTTCGCGGGCCAGCACCTCTGGACGCCGCTGCGCGGGGTGGCCGTGCAGATCAACGCCTTCAACTTCCCGGTGTGGGGTTTCCTCGAGAAGCTTGCGCCGGCGTTCGTGGCCGGGGTGCCGACGGTCGTCAAGCCGGCGAGCCAGACGGCGTACCTGACCGAGGCGGTGTTCCGGCGGATCGTGGAATCGGGGCTGCTGCCGGAGGGGTCGGTGCAGCTGCTCGCCGGGAGCGCGGCCGGGGTGCTCGACCAGCTGACCGGACAGGACCTGGTCTTCTTCACCGGCTCGGCCGCCACCGCGCGCAAGCTGCGCAGCACGCCCTCGGTCGTGGCCCACTCGGTGCGGTTCAACGCCGAGGCCGACTCGCTCAACTGCTCGGTGCTCGGGCCCGACGCGACGCCGGACACCCCCGAGTTCGGCCTGTTCGTCGACCAGCTGGTCACCGAGATGACGGTCAAGGCCGGGCAGAAGTGCACGGCGATCCGCCGCGCCCTCGTGCCCCAGGACCTGATGGACGACGTCGTCGAGGCCGCTCGGGCGAAGCTGGCCGACGTCGTCGTCGGGGCACCGACGGCGGACGGCGTGACGATGGGCGCGCTCGCCAGCCTCGACCAGCGCCAGGAGGTGCTGCGCGCGGTCAAGGCGCTGCGCGGCGTCGCCGAGCTGGTCGCGGGCGACCCGGACGACTTCGACGTGGTCGGCGCGGACAAGGACCGCGGCGCCTTCCTGCCCCCGATGCTGCTGCGCTGCGACGACCTCTCCGCCGCCGAGCCGCACGACGTCGAGGCGTTCGGCCCGGTGAGCACGCTGCTGCCCTACGACGGCGTGGCGCACGCCGTCGAGCTGGCCGCCCGGGGGCAGGGCAGCCTCGTCGGCTCGCTCGTCACGCACGACGAGTCGGTGGCGCGGGAGTTCGTGCTGGGCGCCGCGCACGCCCACGGCCGGATCCTGGTGCTCGACCGCGACGACGCCCGGGAGAACACCGGCCACGGCTCACCGCTGCCGGTGCTGGTGCACGGCGGACCGGGACGGGCCGGCGGGGGCGAGGAACTCGGCGGAATCCGGGGCGTCCTGCACCACATGCAGCGCACCGCGGTGCAGGCCTCGCCCGACATGCTCACCGCCATCGGCGGCCGCTGGGTGACCGGATCGGCGCGGCGCGACGACGGCGTCCACCCGTTCCGCAAGTCGCTGGCCGAGCTGCGGATCGGCGACTCGGTGACCGCCGGGCCGCGCGCGGTGACCCTCGAGGACATCGAACACTTCGCCGAGTTCACCGGCGACACCTTCTACGCCCACATGGACGAGGAGGCGGCCGCGGCCAACCCGCTGTTCGGCGGTCGCGTCGCGCACGGCTACCTGATCGTGTCGTGGGCCGCGGGCCTCTTCGTCGACCCCGACCCGGGGCCGGTGCTGGCCAACTACGGCGTGGACGACCTGCGCTTCCTCACACCGGTCAAGCCGGGGGAGGAGCTGACGGTCACGCTCACCTGCAAGCAGATCAGCCCCCGGGGCGGCGCCGACCACGGCGAGGTGCGCTGGGACGCCGTCGTCGTCGACTCCGCGGGCAAGCCCGTGGCGACCTACGACGTGCTCACCATGGTGGCCAAGACGTGGCCCCCGGCCTCGTGAACGGGCCGGTCGCGAGCCGCGCCGGGTGAGGCGGCAGACGTCCTGGACATCTGTTGCGGAACCGGTCCGGCCGCCGCATGCTGAGGCGGGCGGAGCCCCGGGAAGACCGGGTGGGCTCCGCCCGCCAAAGTTTTCGGACGAATCGCGGGGATGCCGTTTCGGCCGGTGCGACCGGGGAAAGTGCGCGGTCGACCGGCCCCGGCGTGGCCGTGAAACCCCCGCGCCGGGGCCGTGTGCTGTCCGCCGGGAAGGGCGCCACCGAGTGACCGACAAGCCGCTTCCGGACGTGATCGCGCCCGACCTGGACATCCTGTTCTGCGGCATCAACCCCTCGCTCATGTCCGCGGCCCGCGGCCACCACTTCGCGCGGCCCGGCAACCGCTTCTGGCCGGCGCTGCACCTGGCCGGGCTCACGCCGCGGCGGCTGGCGCCGGACGAGGACCGGGAGCTGCTCCGCTACGGGATCGGGGTGACCAACATCGTGGCCCGGCCGACCCGGGCCGCCGCCGAGCTGAGCGTCACCGAACTCCGGGAGGGGGCAGACGCGCTGGCCGACCTCGTGTCCCGCCACCGGCCCCGCCTGCTCGCTGTCCTCGGGGTCACCGCCTGGCGGACGGCCTTCGGCCGCCCGCAGGCGACGCTGGGACGGCAGCCCGAGCGAGTGGGTGGCGCCGAGACGTGGGTGGCGCCGAACCCGAGCGGCCTCAACGCCCACCACCAGCTCCCCGACCTGGCCCGGTTGTATGGCGCACTGCGAGCCGGCGGCATGACCATCGGCTGATCCCGCTCCGAGTGCCGTCCGGCGGCACGGACGAACGAGCGGCAGCTAGCGTCGGCGCCGTGACACTGCCGAGCGCCGACCACCTCCGTTCCCAGGCCGAGGATGCCCTGCGCCGCTGCGGCGTCGACCCAGGGGCGATCGCCGGTGACCGGCCGGTCTCCTCGCCGGTGAACGGCCAACCGCTCTGCTCCGTCGCCTGGCAGGACGCGGCTGCCGTCACCGCTGCCGTCGCGCGGGCCGGGGAGGCGTTCGGGACGTGGCGCACCGTCCCGGCGCCGGTGAGGGGCGGCCTGGTCCGCCGCTTCGGCGAGCTGCTCCGCGAGCACCAGCAGGACCTGGCCACGCTCGTGAGCCTGGAGGTCGGCAAGATCCGCTCCGAGGCGGCCGGCGAGGTCCAGGAGATGATCGACATCTGCGAGTTCGCCGTCGGGCTGTCGCGGCAGCTCTACGGCCGGACGATCAGCTCCGAGCGGCCCGGCCACCGGCTGATGGAGACCTGGCACCCGCTGGGTGTCGTCGGCGTCATCAGCGCCTTCAACTTCCCCGTGGCGGTCTGGTCCTGGAACACCGCGCTGGCGCTGGTCTGCGGCGACCCGGTGGTGTGGAAGCCGTCGGAGCAGGCGCCGCTGTCCGCGCTCGCCGCCGCCGCCCTGCTCGACCGGGGGATCGCCGAGGAAGGCGCTCCCGACGGGCTCAGCCAGGTGGTCCTCGGCGGCTCCGACGTCGGTGAGGCGCTGGTCGGCTCCCTCGGGATCGCCCTGCTCAGCGCAACCGGCTCGAGCCGCATGGGCAAGGCGGTCGGTCCTCGGGTGGCCGACCGCTTCGGCCGCAGCCTGCTCGAGCTCGGCGGCAACAACGCCGCGATCGTCACGCCGTCCGCCGACCTCGACCTCACCACCCGCGGCATCGTCTTCGCGGCCGCGGGCACCGCCGGCCAGCGCTGCACCACCATGCGCCGGGTCATCGCACACGTCGACGTGATCGACGAGCTGACCGACCGGATCGCCGCCGCCTACCGGCGGCTGCCCATCGGCTCGCCGATCGCCGACGGCACGTTGGTCGGCCCGCTGATCTCCGACGCGGCGTACAAGTCCATGCAGGACGCGCTCGCCGCCGCCGAGCAGCAGGGCGGCCGGCTGGTCACCGGCGGGGAGCGCCGCCTCGCCGACGAGGCCCCCGACGCCTACTACGTGGAGCCGGCGATCGTGCGGATGCCGGCGCAGACCGACCTCGTCGCCCAGGAGACCTTCGCGCCGATCCTGTACGTCCTGCCCTACCGCACGCTGGAGGAGGCGATCGCCCTCAACAACGACGTCCCCCAGGGGCTGTC
>DATHAP010000004.1 GCA_035489715.1 Actinomycetes bacterium | reverse complement strand
GTCGAGCGCTTCCGTGACGAGCTGGGCGACTGGCGGGTGGCTATCCACTCCCCCTTCGGTGCGCCGGTGCACGCCCCGTGGGCGCTGGTCGTGTCGGCGCGGCTGCGGGAGCGCTACGGCGTCGACGTGCAGGCCATGCACTCCGACGACGGCATCGTGCTACGGCTGCCCGACGTGGAGCTCGACGACGGGGGTGCACCCGAGGCCGTCGGCACGGCGGTGGTCGAGCCCGACGACGTCGAGCCGCTGGTCACCGCCGAGGTGGGCGGCTCGGCGCTCTTCGCCTCGCGGTTCCGGGAGTGCGCGGCGCGCGCGCTCCTGCTGCCCCGCCGTGACCCGGGCCGGCGGACGCCGCTGTGGCAGCAGCGGCAGCGGTCCGCGCAGCTGCTGTCGGTGGCGAGCGACTACGGGTCGTTCCCGGTCGTGCTCGAGACGATGCGCGAGTGCCTGCAGGACGTCTTCGACGTGCCGGGGCTGGTGCAGCTGATGCGCGACGTCGAGTCGCGGACCGTGCGCTTCGTCGAGGTGGAGACCCAGCAGCCGTCGCCGTTCGCCCGGTCGCTGCTCTTCGGCTACGTCGCGCAGTTCCTCTACGAGGGCGACTCGCCGCTGGCCGAGCGACGCGCCCAGGCGCTGTCGCTGGACGCCACCTTGCTCGCCGAGCTGCTCGGCCAGCAGGGCTACGGCGCGCTGCGCGACCTGCTCGACCAGCAGGCCATCGACGTGCTGGCCCAGGACCTGCAGCGCCTCTCCGAGGACCGGCGGGCGCGTGACGTCGAGGGGATCGCCGACCTGCTGCGGATCCTTGGCCCGCTCAGCACCTCCGAGGCGGTCGAGCGCGGCGCGACACCCGGGTGGCTGGCTGCCCTCGAGGAGGCCCGGCGGGCGATCCGGGTGCGCGTCGCCGGCGAGGAGCGCTGGGCCGCCGTCGAGGACGCGGCGCGGCTGCGCGACGCCCTGGGCACCCCGCTGCCGGTGGGGGTGCCGGGTGCGTTCCTGGAGCCCGCGCGCGACCCGGTCGGCGACCTGGTCGCCCGCTACGCGCGCACCCACGTCCCCTTCCACGCCGCGACGGTGGCCGAGCGCTACGCCTTGGGTCCGGCCGTCGTGGGTGCGGCGCTGGACCGGCTGGCCGCCGCCGGGCGGGTGGTGTCGGGCGAGTTCCTGCCAGGCGGGTCCGGCCACGAGTGGTGCGACGCGGAGGTGCTGCGGACGCTGCGGCGCCGGTCGCTGGCCAGCCTCCGCAAGGAGGTCGAGGCGGTGCCGGTCGAGGCGCTGTCGGCGTTCCTGCCCGCCTGGCAGCACGTCGGCGGCCGGCTGCGCGGGGCCGAGGGCGTGCTGCGGGTGGCCGAGCAGCTGCAGGGTGCCCAGGTCCCGGCCTCGGCGCTGGAGTCGCTGGTGCTGCCGGCCCGGGTGGTCGGCTACTCGCCCGCGATGCTCGACGAGCTGTGCGCCGCCGGCGAGGTCGTCTGGCGCGGCCACGGCGCGCTGCCGGGCAGCGACGGCTGGGTCTCGCTGCACCTGGCCGACGCGGCGCAGCTGACGCTCCCGGAGCCGGACGCCGACGCCGTGGCCACGCCGCTGCACGAGGCCCTCCTGGCGACCCTCGACGGTGGCGGCGCCTACTTCTTCCGCGGCCTTTCCGACGCGGTCGGCTCGACCGACGACAAGACCCTGGTCGCCGCGCTCTGGGACCTCGTCTGGTCCGGTCACCTCACCAACGACACGCTCAGCCCCCTCCGGCAGCTTGTTGCCGGCGGGCGCGGCCGCGGTGGCGGCGCGCACCGGACCCGCGCTGCGACCCCTCGCGGACGCTACGGGCGCCCCCGGCCGGGCATGGCGGGCCGCCCCCCGATGCCGAGCCGCACCGGCCCGCCGACGGCGGCCGGCCGGTGGTCCCGGCTGCCCGACGTCGAGCCGGACCCGACCCGGCGCGCGCACACGCTGGCCGAGGTCCTGCTCGACCGGCACGGCGTGCTCACCCGCGGCGCGGTGATGGCCGAGCGGGTGACCGGCGGCTTCGCCGCGGTCTACCGGGTGCTGGCCGGGTTCGAAGAGGCAGGTCGGGCCCGGCGCGGCTACTTCGTCGAGGGCCTCGGGGCGGCGCAGTTCGCCCAGCCGGGGGCGGTCGACCGGGTGCGCGCGACCGCGACGGCACTGGAGCGGGCGGCCGAGCCGCCGGCCGCCGAGCAGTGGGGTGCGCCCCGGCCGGGCAGCAGCACCGACGCGACCGGACCGCGAGCGGTCGTGCTCGCCGCCACCGACCCGGCCAACCCGTTCGGTGCCGCCGTCGGCTGGCCGGCCCGTCCCGGCAAGCAGGAAGCAGGCGCCGACCGGACCGACGCCGGCCACCGGCCGGGACGCAAGGCCGGTGCCCTCGTCGTGCTCGTCGACGGCCACGTGGTGCTCTACGTCGAGCGTGGCGGGCGCACCCTGCTCACCTGGACCGAGGCGCAGACCGCGCTGCAGCCGGCTGTGGACGCGCTGTCCCTCGCGGTCCGAGAGGGGCATCTCGGCCGGCTGACCGTCGAGCGGGCAGACGGCACCGGAGTGCTCGACTCGCCCCTCGGACGTGCACTCGAGGAGGCCGGCTTCCACGCGACGCCACGGGGCCTCAGGCTCCGGGCATGACCGCCCCCGGTGCCGACGGCCCACTCCGCAACTGGGCTGGCAACGTCACGTTCGCGGCGCAGCGGGTCTTGCAGCCGCGGTCGATGGACCAGCTGCAGGAGCTCGTGGCCGCGAGCTCCCGGCTGCGGCCGCTCGGCAGCGGCCACTCCTTCAGCCGGGTCGCCGACACCGACGGCGACCTGCTGTCGCTGGCCGGCCTGCCGCCGCGGGTCGAGGTCGCGACTGACGGCAGGTCGGTCACGGTGTCTGCCGGCCTGCGCTACGGCGAGCTCGCGCCGCAGCTGCACGAGGCCGGCCTCGCGCTGCACAACCTGGGGTCGCTCCCGCACATCTGCATCGCCGGCGCGCTGGCCACCGGCACACACGGGTCCGGCGACCGCAACGGCGCACTGGCCACCGCCGTCCGAGCGCTCGACCTGGTGCTGCCGTCCGGCGAGCAGCTGCACGTCGACCGGTCCACCGCGTGGTTCCCCGGTGCGGTCGTCGCCCTGGGCTCGGTCGGCGTCGTCACCGCTGTGACCCTCGAGGTGCAGCCGACGTACGACGTGGTGCAGGTGATCCACGACGACCTTCCGGCCGCGGCGATGCGCGACAACCTCGACGAGGTCCTGGCGGCCGGCGACAGCGTCAGCATCTTCACGACGTGGGACCCGCGCGGCGCGGAGCAGGTGTGGGTCAAGCAGCGCACGGACGGGGACCGCCGCCCGATGCCCGACGGCTGGCTGGGCTCGAGGACGGCTAAGGCGCCGCGGCACCCGGTGCGCGGGATGCCGGCCGAGGCGACGACCGAGCAGGTGGGGGTGCGTGGTCCGTGGCACACCCGGCTGCCCCACTTCCGGCTCGACCACACGCCCAGTGCCGGCGAGGAGCTGCAGACCGAGTACCTCGTGGACCGGTCGGACGCGGCGGCCGTCCTCGAGGCGGTCGGTGCCCTGCACGAGCGGGTCCGGCCGCCGCTGCTGGTGTCCGAGCTGCGCAGCATCGCGGCCGACGACCTGTGGCTGAGCCCGTCGTACGGCCGGGAGAGCCTCGCCGTGCACTTCACCTGGCGCCCCGAGCCCGATGCGGTGCTGCCGGTGGTCGAGGCTCTGGAGGGCGTGCTGGCGCCGTTCGGGGCGCGACCGCACTGGGGCAAGGTCTTCGGCACCGACCCCGGTGCCCTGGCCGCGACGTACCCCCGCCACGACCTCGCCCGCCGGCTGCGGCGCGAGCTCGACCCCGACGACGTCTTCGGCAACGAGTTCCTGGACACCTACCTGCCGCGCTGACGGCCCGATCGACTCTTCATCTCCGGACAGCAACGAGTGCTAGCGCTTGAACTCGATGCGCGCGATGTCCTCGAGCCGGATCTCGACGAACCCGAGCTCGTTGGTGCCCGTAACGGGGCAGTTCCACGTGTCGACCGGGTCCGTCAACTCTCGTCCGTCGAGCAGCGTGACAACTGCGTCGGCACTTGAGTTCTCCGCATAGACCGCGTCGATCTCGATGCTGCGCACCAGTTCGAGGCTGACATCCTGACCGTTCTCGAATCCGACGACTTCGGTGTTGCAGGCCAGGCCGACCGTGGACGCCTTCACATCCGTTGACGTCCCGTCCCGGCGCACCAGGGTGGCCGTGGCCTCGACCCACGGGATCAGGGCCGACTCGTCCGTCGAATGTGCGGGCGACTTCGTGGGTGCTGCGCGATCACTCCGGTGCGTGCTCGTCGCTTCAGAGACATCGCGCGTGCTCGTGCCGTCACTGTCACGCCCGATGACGTCGTTCTGGACCAGAATGCCCAGCACACCTCCGACCGCGGTGATCAAAGCTGCAATGGCTGTGATCATCCCCGGCGCCGTCTGCCAGAAGTTCCTGGCGTCATCAGCCACGGCACCACCCCCAAGCGCATGATAGGCCGAATTGTCATCTCGTTGAAGCCCGTGACGGGCAAGGCGTTGGCAACGTGCGGCATCTACCGGGGGCGGAGTCAGCCGTCGCGATGGAGCCAAGCTCAGCGGCCTCGCACAGCAGGCTCGATCCAAGGATCAATCGCCCGACCGCGCAGCGGTGTCCCAGGGCAGCGCGCGTTCGTACCAGCGCACCTCGACCCAGCGGTCCTGCTTCCAGCCCACGTCCGTGAAGGTGCCGGCGTCGCGGAAGCCGAGGCGCCGGTGCAGCGCCTCGGAGGCGTCGTTGGGCAGGGCCACGCCGGCGTACGCGCGGTGCATCCCTTCGGCGGTGACGAGGTCGAGCAGCTCGCCGTAGTGCAGCGACCCGACACCTCGCCCGGTCGCCGTCGGGTCGAGGTAGACCGTGGTCTCGACGGTCCGGGCGTAGGCCGGCTTCAGCCGGAACGGTCCGCTCGTCGCGTAGCCGGCGACCTGCCCGTCGACCTGCCCTTCGACCTGCGCGACGAGCAGCCGGTGCGGCCCGGTCTCGGCGTAGTGCTCGAACCACGTCCGCCGCGCGTCGACGGTGAACGGCTCGACGTCGAACGTCGCGACGTCTGCTCGACGTAGTGGTTGTAGATGCGGGTGAGTGCCGGCAGGTCGTCCTCGATGCGGGCCGGACGGTAATGCCACCCGTCACGCAGTCGCCTTGACGGCCAGGATCGGGCACTCCAGGCCGAGGAGGAGTCGTGACGACGTGCTGCCGAGGACGAGCTTTCCCACGGCGGTACGTCGTCGCAGCCCGATGACGACCACGTCGGCGCCGGTCTCCCGGGCCACGTCGATGAGGGCGTCGGCTGTGTCCGCGCCGGTCGGAACCTCGCGCACCGACACCGCGACCCCTGCCGTCGCGAAGCGCTGCTGGACCGCGTCGAGGACCTGCTCGACCGAGTACGGCGAGGTGCCGGCGTCGGCAGGGCGGGGCACGTGGACGACGACGGCGTCGGTCGCCCGTCGCCGCGCCTCCTCGACAGCGGCGGTCACGGCGGCGTCGCCCTCGGGCGTGGGGACGTAGGCGAGCAGCACGGTCATGGCAGCAGTCTGGCCGATGTCCGTCCGGCTGGCAGCCCTCTGCCCAGCAGGCGGGCAGTCAGACCCAGATGTTGTCGTGCTCCGCGTAGAACGCCGTCCTCTCGTCCTCGCTCATCCGGTCGAGCCGGGCCAGGCCCTCGAAGTAGCCCTCGCGCGGTGCGCCTGGGGCGAAGTGCAGCAGCATCGAGGACGGCTCGCCGGACCGGTTGTGGAAGGCGTGCACCCCGCCCGGCGGCACGTGCACCCAGTCGCCGGGCTCGGCGTCGACCCATCGGTCACCGTCGAATATCTGGATGACTCCGGTGAGCACGTAGAACGACTCGGCGATCGAGCGGTGGTAGTGAGCCCGCGGGCCGGTCTCCTCGGGGCCGCACTGCCAGCGGTACATGCCGAACAGGCGGCCCGTCGACGCGCCGGTCGCGAGGTAGGAGATCGTCGTGCCGTTCGGGTAGACCAGCTCAGGGGCAACGTCGGCCCCGCGATAGGTCGCGCTGTGCTGCGGGTCCGGCTGTTGGTACCGCGGCGGTGGGTACGTCACCGGCACATCCTGGCCATGCTGCCGGGCGGCCGACTAGACCTTGCGCCCGGCGAACGCAGCAGCCCGTGCGTAGGCGTCCGCACCGTCCGGTGCGGGCTGCTCGGTCCGGAAGGCCGGCGCGCGGTTGTCGTCGTTCAGCGAAGCCTGCATGAAGGCCAGCCCGCGCTCCGCCACGTCGGGGTCCAGGTCGGCGGTCGGCCGGTGCAGCGCCGTGGCGAGGTCCCAGGTGTGCACGGCGATCTCGGCGCACTGCCAGTCTGGTCCGGGCGGCGCACCTGGGTCGGCGTCCACGGCGGCGCGGAGCTCGTCCGCGTGAGCGCGGAACGCCGCCACCGGGTCGCCCTCGTGCGGCGTGGGCGCCGACCAGTCGACGTCCTCGCCACGGGTCATCAGGGCGAACTTCTGCGGCGCCAGGACGAGGTGGTCGACCAGGTCCCGCACCGACCACTCGGGGCAGGGCGTGGAGCGGCCGCCGTCGTCCGGGCTGACCGCCGCGATCAGCGTCTCGACCTGGTCGAGCCCGGTGCGCAGGACGTCGATGCTGCTGCGCTCACTCATGGCACCGGAGTACCCGCCCGACCTTCGCGGCACTCCCCGCCGCGCCAGGAGAGTCGTTCCACCTGCGCGCTGACCGCCGGCTGCGCGGCTGCGCGACTCGTGACTCAACCTGTGGACAGAACCTGTTGTCCACAAGGGATTGCAGGTCTCGCTCGGCGTCGGGGTTTGCGTCCGACCCACTGTCTAGGTTCGGGGGATGGAGCGCACGACCCTCACCCGATCGGTGGTGACGGACGTGCACGCGGCGGTCGAGCTGATGGCCACAGCGGCTGGCGGCTTGGACTCGGTGTGGCAGCTCCGTGACGCTGACGTGGAGTCCGGGTTGTCGGCGCTGGTGCGGTTGCAGGCCCACACCGCCGCCCTGGAGGCGGTACTGCTGGCCGAGGCAGGGTCGCGGGACCTGAAGGCCGGCACGCAGGCGTCGACGCTTGTGCGCTGGCTGGGTGACCGGTTCCGGCTGTCCCGGGCTGACGGCAACACACGGGTCCGGGCCGCGGAGGCGCTGGGTCGCCACGCCGTGGTCACCGAGGCGTTGGCGACCGGGGCGGTGACTGTCGAGCAGGGCGAGGTGCTGACCCGGGTGCTGGACACCGTCGAGACGTTCCCGGGGGTCGCCGATGGCGAGCGGACGGCGGCGGGTCGGTTAATGGTCGCGCAGTGCGATGCCCTGGCCACGCCGGACCTGGAGCGCGCCGGCCGGGCCTTGGTCGAGGCGCTCACCGCAGCACCGTCGGTGGACGACCCGGCCGACGCCGAGGCGCTCGCCCGGGAGCAGCAGCGGGCCGAGGCCCAAGCCCAGGACGCCGAGCGCAGCCTGCTGAGCGTGACCCGCCGCCGTGGGCGGGTGCTGGCGATCCTCGAGCCCGGCACGATCGGGCAGGCCGCGCTGCAGCAGTGGATGCGCAAGAACGGCCAGCCGCATGCCGGGACCGACGGGTTGGAGGACACCCGGACCCGCTCCGAACGCCTCGGCGACGCCCTCGTCGACCTCCTCACCGCAGCCGCCGGCGCCCCAACCCCACCCGCGCACTCCGACGAGCTGGTTGACCTGGTCGAGGACGAACCGGAGATCGACGGTCAGGAGCCGCTGCCCGGTCCGGCGGCGGGCGCAGCACGCGGTGGGTCGGCGCCCGACCTGTGCGGATCCTGCGGCCGGCCGGGCCCGGCGCCGGCGACCGCCGTGCTCACGGTGACCACCACGGTGGACGGGCTGCGATCCGGGCTGGCCAAGGCCGGACGGCTGGACACCGGGATCGCGATGTCCGCCGCCGCGCTACGGATGCTGGCCTGCGACGCCCTGGTCGTCCCCGCCGTCCTCAGCACCGCGTCGGAGGTCCTCGACCTCGGACGGGCCTACCGCGTCTTCAACCGCGCCCAGCGCCGAGCGACGGCGCTACGTGACGGCGGTTGCGTGGCACCCGGCTGCGACCAGCCACCCAGCGCCTGCCACCTGCACCACATGTGGTGGTGGATCCAGGGCGGCCGGACCGACCTGGACAACGCAGCACTGCTGTGCGGCTTCCACCACCGGATGGTCCACCGCCAGGGCTGGGCGATGTGCCTCGCATCCAACGGCTACCCGCAGCTGGTGCCCCCGACCTCCATCGACCCCCAGCAGCGACCCCGCCAGCACCACCGCTTCACTCTCGACGCGGCGATCGCCGCCGCTCGGTGCGAGTCCCGACCCGGCCGACTCGGCTCGGCCCCCGGCGGCGCCGTCATCCCGCACCGCCGCACCTGACCGACGTCCGGCGACCCGAGCCCACCCGCACATGAGCCCTCAGCACACGAGTCGGGTGCCGGTCACGTGCACCTCACCTGGCACGCCGACTGCGATGAGTTCGCGCGCGTGCCCGGGTCCAACCTGGGGATGACCACGTCGAACGCATCGTACGGAAGGGGCACATGATGGATCAGCCGACGGCCGAGCACGCACTACGTGCCCTCGAGCCGCTCGTCGGAACATGGAGCATCGAGGCCACCGGCGCGGACGGGAAGCGGTGGCCGGGTGAGGGCCGGATGTCGGTCGAGTGGCACGAGTCCGGGCAGCACCTGGTGCAGCGGACCACCGTCGATCTGCCCGAAGCCCCGGACACGGTCTCGGTCATCGGGTGCGACGCCGCGAACGGCAGCTACGTCCAGGTCTACACCGACGACCGTGGCGTCTGCCGGATCTACCAGATGACGTTCGGGGACGGGCACTGGACGCTGCAGCGCGAGGGCGAGCCCTTCGCTCAGCGGTTCACCGCGACGTTCAGCGACGACGGCCGGACCATCACCGGCCGGTGGCAGCTCGCAGAGGCCGGTCAGCCCTACGAGACCGACTTCGACCTCGTCCACCGCCGCATCGACGGCAGAGGAGGGCGATGATGGCCGGCGTGGTCGAGGAGGAGCGCGACGGCGTACGGCTGACGAATCTCGACCAGCCGCTCACCAGCGACGGCAGCGAGACCAAGCGCGACCTGGTGGACTACCTGGACCAGATGGCCGACCGGCTGGTGCCGGTGCTCGCCGGCCGAGCGCTCAGCGTGATACGCGTCCGGCCAGGACAGCCGGCCTTCATGCAGAAGAACCTGCCGGCCTACGCGCCGGAGTCGGTCCGGACGCTCGACGTGCCGACGCAGGACGGCAGGAAGGTCGTGCACTACCCGGTCTGCGACGACCGGGAGACGTTGCTGTGGTTCGGCAACCAGCGCGCGGTCGAGTACCACCCGACGCTGTTCCGCGGCACGGAGGCCGACTGCCCCACCCACCTCGTCGTCGACCTGGACCCGCCGGCGGGCTCGGCGGCGTTCGGCCAGGCGGTCGCGGCGGCCCGGCTGGTGCGAGAGGTGCTGACCGAGGCGGGCATGGCCGCCGTGGTCAAGACCAGCGGGGCCAAGGGCGTGCACGTCGTGGTCCCACTTTCCCCTGGCGCAGGGGCGGCCGACGTGGCGGCCGCGACCAGGGCCATCGCGGCCCGCGCGGAGCGGCTCGACCCGCAGCTGACGACGACGGCGTTCGTCGTCGAGGAGCGCGGCGGCAAGGTGTTCCTCGACTCGACCCGTTCCGGCGGCGCGACAGTGGTGGCCGCCTGGAGCCCTCGGGCGAGGCCAGGCGGGACCGTGTCGTTCCCGGTCGCCTGGGACGACCTCGACGACGTGACCCCGGCCGACTTCACGATCACCTCCGTGCCGACACTCGTCGGCGACACCGATCCGTGGTCCGACCTGATGCCGGAGCCGCAGGTGCTCGACGCCGGCCTGGTGGAGGAGGGCCACACCGTCCCGGTCGCCCGGGTCGCCGCGATGCACGAAGGCAAGCGGCGCAAGCGAGCGGAGCAGGCGGCCGCCGAGCCCGACGGGTAGCGGAGCCGACTGCTACTCGGCGAGCTCCTCCGGGGTCAGCGCCCGGAGCACGCAGAACTCGTTACCGTCGGGGTCGGCGAGCACCACCCAGGTGACGTTCTCCGCCGCGCTCTGGCCGACGTCCACCCGGACGGCACCGAGCGCCTCGAGGCGGGCGACCTCGGCCGCCTGGTCGTCCGGGCGCAGGTCGATGTGCAGGCGGTTCTTCACCGACTTCTCCTCCGGGACCCGGAGGAAGAGGAGGTCCGGCGCCACGCCGTCCTCGGCGCTGCCCGCAGGTGGCTCCAGGACCACCTCGTCCGCGGAGTCGTAGGTGCGGCGCCAGCCCAGGGCCTGCTCCCAGAACGGCGCGATGCGGGCCGGGTCCGTCGAGTCGACGCAGATGCACTGCCAGCGGATGCTCACCCGGCAACCCAACCGGAGCCCACCGACGGTGTCGACCCGATTGGCCGGCGGGTGTCGTCAGCCGGCGAAGGTCAGACGCAGGCTGCGCAGCCGCCGGCCGGCCAGGTAGGTCGCCCCGACCAGCACGACGACAAGGGCGACCACAGCGACCTGGGGGCGTACCGCCGCGGTCAGCTCGAGCGCGTCGGCCCGGTCGCCGCCGACGATCGCCCTGGTCACCGCGAGCGACCACTGCTGGATGCTCAGGGCCTGGGCGCCGGGCAGCACGTTGCCCACGCCGGCCTCCCAGACCAGCGCGTAGACCAGGCCGATGACGACCGCGTTGCGGGTGAGCACCGACAGCAGCAAGAACACCGCGCAGTAGGTGACCCCGGCGACGAAGGCCCCGGCGCCGTACGCGATCGCCAGCCGGTCCGCTCCTCCGACCAGCACCAGTCCGGACAGCAGCACCGGCAGCGCTCCGAAGAGGGTGACCACCGCTGCCGACACGGCGAGCTTCGTGGTGACGATGACGTGCCGGTTCAACGGCTTGCTCAGCAGGTAGACGATCGAACCGTCGTCGATCTCACCGCCGAGCGCGCCGGTGCCGGCGATCAGCGCGAGCAGCGGGACGACGGTCGCGATCGCGAAGGCTCCCAGCACCACCACGGCTGCATCGGTGCGGTCGTCCTGGCCCACGGTGAGCCGCAGCAGGAGCGACATCAGCAGCAGCGCCGCCGGCAGCACCACCAGCAGCCAGGCCCGGCGCCGGCCGAGCAGGGTGCGCAGCGTCAGCGACGCGATCGTGGAGTTCACCGAGGCACCTGGGTCATCCGGCTCACCGGGTCACCAGGTAGGCGAAGACGCTCTCGAGCGACTCGTCGGCGGGAGCCACCGAGTAGAGCCGGATGCCGCGGTCGCGAGCCAGCCGCGGGAGCACGTGCACGAACCGCCCGTGGTCGCTGGACTGCACCCGCAGGGTCTCCCCGAGCTCCACCGCCGAGGCGGCCCCCTCGGCGACCACGGCGGCGGCAAGTGAGCGGTCGTCGCTGGACGAGACCGTGAACTGGTGCGGCCGCTCGGTCATCAGCCGGCGGATGTCGCGGAAGTCCCCGGAGGCTGCGTGCCGACCAGCGACCACGACCTCGATCGTGCCGGCGATCTCCTCGACCTCCTCGAGGATGTGCGAGCTGAAGAGGACGGTGCGACCCTCGGTGCCGAGCCTGGTGAGCAGGTCCATCAGGTGCAGGCGCTGCCGTGGGTCCATGCCGTTGAACGGCTCGTCCAGCAGCAGCACGGCCGGGTCGTGGACCAGCGCCGACGCCATCTTGATGCGCTGTTTCATGCCCTTGGAGTAGGTGCCGATCTCCCGGTCGGCCGCGGCCGCCATGTCGACCAGCCCGATCGCGCGCCGCGCCGCGCCCCCCGGGTCGGCCAGCCCGTGCAGCTTGGCGTTGGCGAGCACGAAGACCGCCCCGGTGACAACGTCGTACGCCGCCTCGGTCTCCGGCACGATGCCGATGTGCCGGTAGGCGTCCTCGTGGCGCCAGACCGCGCGCCCATCCAGCTCGACCGTCCCGGCCGACGGCGCCAGGAAGCCGGCCATCATCGAGATCAGCGTCGACTTGCCGGCGCCGTTGGGCCCGAGCAGGCCGGTGATGCCCGGCCCGATCGTCATCGTGACGTCGTTGACCGCGACCACGTCGCCGTACCACCGCGACACCGTGCTGAGCGTGATGGAGCTCACGCGTCGGTCACCGCCCGGTATCGCCGCATCAGCAGCAGGTAGCAGGCCGCCACGAGGGCGACCGCGACGAGCGCGAAGACCGGCCCGCCCCACGTGCCCGGCGGGCCGGCGACGACAGCGGCCGACGAGTCGAGCAACCAGACCTGCACACCGTCGACGATGGAGACCGGTGAGATCAGCCCGGCCCAGCCGGCCAGGGTGTCCTGGCCCTGCTCCTCGGCGACGCCGGAGACGATGGCGGAGATGCCCCCGAGCAGCGTCAGCACGGTGACGATCGCCGCGACCCCGATGCCGCGCCGCGGTGTCCAGGCAGCGATGGCCAGCCCGACCGACGCGAGGACGACGGCGAACATCGCCGCCCCGGCGACGCCCTTGAGGAACCCGACCGTGTTGTCCCAGACGTCGAGCTCGCCGAGCAGCGCGCCGACGTACAGCACGACGAGCGGCGCGGTGAGGAAGCCGAACAGCGCCGCGGACATCGCGAGGAGCTTCGACCGGACGTACGTCGCGCGCGAGATCGGCCGGGCGAAGTAGAGGGCGACCAGCCGGAACCGCAGGTCCCGCGACACCGCCTGCGGGGACTGGGCTGCGACGAAGATGGTCAGGACTGCCCCGAGGCGCACCGCGTAGGAGGTGTACTCCAGCGGCAGCTCGTCGGCGCCGCCCAGCACGACGACCAGGGCGATGACGAACGCCGGGACGACCATCGCCGCGAGTAGCAGGAACGGCACGACCTTCGAGCGGGTGGCCCGCCCGAGGCCGAAGGCGCCACGCAGGCTGTGCACCGTCAGGGAGCGAGCGATGTAGGCGGCCCCCAGACGCGGCCCGGTGTAGTGGCGGTAGCCGATGTCGTGGATGGCGCCGGTCTCGCGCGGCACGGTCACGGGGCAGCACCCACCGGAGCGTCCCGGAACATGTCCAGCATGTGCTGGCGGCCGCGCTGCAGCCGCACCAGACCGATGCCGAGGTCGGCGACCGCGTCGCGGACCAGGTCATACGTGCCGTCGTCGGTCAGCACCAGGTGGAGCACCTCGCCCTGGCGACGCACCGCGACGCCCGCCGCGGCCAGCCGGGCCTCGACGTCGGCACCGCGCTCGGTGACCTCGACGACGACGTCCTGGGTCAGGGCGGTCATCGTCGACGTCGCGGCCGAACGCATCAGGCGGCCGCCGTCGATGACCACGACGTGGTCGCAGACGCGCTCCAGCTCACCCATGAGGTGCGAGGTGACGACGACGGAGATGCCGAACACGGTGCCGATCCGGCGGATCAGGCGCAGCATCTCGTCGCGACCGGCCGGGTCGAGCCCGTTGGTCGGCTCGTCGAGCAGCACCAGCTGCGGGTCGTGCACCAGGGCCTGAGCGAGCTTGACCCGCTGCTTCATGCCGGTCGAGTAGCCGCCGACCGGCCGGTAGCGCTCCTCGAACAGGCCGACGTGGCGCAGCGTGTCCGCAGCCCGCTCGCGGGCGGCGTTGGTGGGCAGCCCGGACATCCGCGCCAGGTGCACGACCAGCTCGGTGGCGGTGACGTCCGGAGGCAGGCAGTCGTGCTCGGGCATGTAACCGACCAGCTCACGGATCCGCTGCCCCTGGGTCGCCACGTCCAGGTCGAGCACCCGGGCGCTGCCCGACGTGGCCGGCAGGAGCCCGAGCAGGATCTTGATCAGCGTCGACTTGCCGGCCCCGTTGGCGCCGACCAGGCCGGTCACGCCCTCGGGCACCTCCACGTGGAGATCGGCCAAGGCGGTCACCCTGGCGCCGTACCGCTTCGTCAGCGACTCCGTGACGACGAGCGACGGCATCTGGGCAGCCTAGCGATCATTCCCCGGTGGCCATGGCGTCTGGCAGTCTCCGGCGTGTGCGCGAAGACACCGGCCCCCCGACGGCGAACCCCGGCTACCGCACGGTCACGGTCGACCGCGACCCGGCCGGAGTGCTGCACGCGCGCAACGTCCGCGATGGCAGCCTGACTGTCGGGCACGGCGACGACGGGCACTTCACGCCGACCGAGCTGCTGCTCGCGGCGATCGCGGCCTGCACCGCCGCCGACGTCGACGCCCTCACCAGCCGCCGGGCGGAGCCGAACGCCTTCGCCGTGCTGGTCGAGGCCCTCAAGGTGCGCGACGACGACGGCAACCGGCTGTCCGACGTCACGGTCACCTTCCGGGTCGCCTTCCCCGACGGATCCCGAGGCGACGCGGCGCGCGCGGTCCTCCCGGACGCCGTGCGCCGCTCGCACGACCGACTGTGCACCGTCGGCCGCACGGTCGAGCTGGCCACGCCCGTCGAGACACGCATCGAGGGTTGAGGTGCTCCGCCTCCCCGCGCCGTGCCTGGTCGTCCTGGTCGGGCCAGGGGCCTCGGGGAAGTCCACCTGGGCCGCCGCCCACTTCGCGCCCGAGGCGGTGGTGAGCAGCGACCGGCTGCGCGCCGTCGTCGGTGCCGGCGAGGACGACGTGACCGCGAGCGCGGACGCGCTGCGGCTGCTCGACGACATCGTGGCGCTGCGTGTCGGCCGCGGCCTCACCACGGTCGTCGACACGCTGGGCCTCGACGGGGGCCGGCGAGCAGCGTGGCGCAAGCTGGCCCGGGCGGCCGGGGTGCCGTGCGTGGCGGTCGCCTTCGACATCCCGGCCGCGGAGTGCCGCCAGCGCAACCGCTCACGGACCAAGCGGATCCCGGCCGACGTAATGGCCGGGCAGCTGCGCGCCTGGCCCGCGGTCCGGGAGGCGCTGGGGTCGGAGGGGTTCGCCGACGTCATCGCGCCGGAGCCGGTGCGGGTCGTGGCCGCGCCGTTCGCCGAGCCGTGGAGCCGGCCGGGCACCCGGCCGGCTCCGCCGGTGCGCGCCGCGGTCCCGCCGGCAGGACTGCGCTTCGGGCTGCACCTGTCGCAGTTCGCCGCCCCGGGCGGCGCGCCGGCGATGCGGGGCTGGCTACGCGAGGTCGCGACGTCCGCCGAGGCAGCCGGCTTCGACGCGGTCTACGTCATGGACCACTTCCGCCAGATCCCTCAGGTGGGTCGGCCGTTCGACGACATGCTCGAGAGCTTCACGACACTGGCCTACCTCGCGGCGTGCACCGAGCGCGTCCGGCTCGGTGCCCTGGTCGCCGCCGTGACCCACCGCAGCGTCCCGCTGCTGGCCAAGACGGTCGCCACGCTCGACGTGCTGAGCGGCGGACGGGCGGTGTGCGGGCTGGGCCTCGGCTGGTTCGCCGCCGAGCAGGCCGCCCTCGGCATCGCGCTGCCGCCGGTCGCCGATCGTTACGTGCTGCTCGAGGACGCGCTGCGCCTGCTGCCCGTGATGTGGGGCCCGGGCAGCAAGCCGTTCCACGGCCGGGTGCTCGACGTGCCCCAGGCGCTCTGCTACCCGAGGCCGCTGCAGGAGCACGTGCCGCTCCTCGTCGGCGGTGCCGGGGAGCGCCGCACGTTGCGGCTCGCGGCGGAGCTCGCCGATGCGGCCAACGTGTTCGGCGGCCTCGACACCGTACGTCGCAAGGCAGCCGTGCTGCGCGACCACTGCGCGAACGTCGGACGCGACCCGGACCAGGTTGCGCTCACCCACCTCACCACCGCGCTGGTCGGCGACGACGACAGCCACGTGGCGCGACTCGTCGAGACGCACCGGCCGCGCCGGCGCAGCGCGGAGAGCTACGCCGCGACCGTGCACGCGGGGACGGTGGACGACCACGTCGAGCGGTTCAGTGCTCTCGCGGATGCCGGCGTGGCAGAGGTGATGGTGCGGCTGGTCGACGTGGGCGACCCGCAGTCGGTGGCCCGGATGGGGCAGGTCATCGCCGCGCTGCGTCAGGCGTAGGAGCGATGCGGCCCCCGAGGGAGCTCCCGGTCGTTACTGTCACGCGACGGCCCTCCGACTGACTGGCTCAACATGCCTGGTCCGTGGTGTCTTCTACAGCCTCGGCGGCTACCTGTCGGTGCTGCAGGCGTCCAACAGCCCCACGCACATCGATGACGGCGGCAGGCATGCTCAGCTCGCCGCGCCGGCAGTGGTGGCGAGCCGACGCGCGACGCCTCGGCTGGCTGAGAGCGGCCGTGCTGTTCGTCGGAACGCTGTTCTTCTCGGTCAGCCTGGTCGCCGCCTTCGCCGAGGGCGTCGCCCGGGCAGTCCGACGGTGAGCTGGGACGTTCGCCGGTGCGCTGTGCTTCGTGGTCGGCGGTGTCGTCCAGGCGTTCGAGCGCCGGACGCATCAGCGACCGACAGGACTCCCCGGAGGCATGATCCCCGGCCGGTCGGAGACGATGGGCACACCATGCCCGAGGGAGACACCGTCTGGCTGGCCGGGCGGCGGCTGCACGACGCGCTGGCCGGTCAGCCGCTGACCCGCAGCGACTTCCGGGTCCCGCAGCTCGCGACGGTCGACCTGTCAGGGCGCACCGTGACCGAGGTGGTGAGCCGCGGCAAGCACCTGCTGACCCGCATCGGCGACGACCTCACCCTGCACACGCACTTCCGGATGGACGGCTCCTGGCACCTCTACCGGCCCGGCGACCGGTGGCGCGGCGGGCCCGAGTGGCAGGTGCGGGTGCTGCTGGAGAACGCCGGCTGGCAGGCCGTCGGCTACCGGCTGCCCGTCGTGGAGCTGTTCCCCCGAGACCGAGAGCGCGAGGCGGTCGGGCACCTCGGGCCGGACGTCCTCGGCCCGGACTGGGACGTCGCCGAGGCCGTGCGCCGGCTGGCCGGCGACCCGGACCGGGAGGTCGGCGAGGCGCTGCTCGACCAGCGCAACCTGGCCGGGATCGGCAACCTCTACAAGAGCGAGTCGCTCTTTCTGGACGGCATCACCCCGTGGACCCGGGTGGGTGCGGTGCCGGACCTGCCCCGGCTGGTCGACCGGGCGGCCCGGCTGCTCGAGGCCAACAAGCAGACCGTGTCGCAGGTGACGACCGGTGACCTCCGCCGGGGCCGTCAGCACTGGGTGTTCGAGCGGAGCGGCCGGCCGTGCCTGCGGTGCGGCACCCCGGTCGCGTCCGCGGAGCAGGGTCGAGCGCCGTACCAGCGGATCTCTTACTGGTGCCCCACCTGCCAGCGCGGCCCGGCGCCGGCGCCCGTCGCCGCCGTGCGGCCCGCCGACCGGCCTGCCGGGCGCAGCCGCCACCGGCCCTGAGCGGACCGAGAATGCCGAACGCCCGTCCAACCCCCCGTTGACGTGGGGAGGACGGGCGTGCGACTGAGAGTCCCTACCCGATGCTGAGGCAGGCGCAAACCCGCGCTAGGCGGCGACGTTGGTGACGTGCAGCGGGCCGTCGGCAGCCGGGGCCGGCAGCGGGACCGGCTCGGGCGCCGGCGCGGACCCGGCCGCGATGCCGTCGACCTGCTCGACGAGGGCGAGGTGGTCGCTCACGTCGCGCAGCACGGTCGACAGCGGCACGTCGAGGGCCTCGCAGATCGAGCCGAGCAGCTCGGAGGAGGCTTCCTTCTGGCCGCGCTCGACCTCGGAGAGGTAGCCCAGGGAGACCCGGGCGGATGCGCTCACCTCGCGCAGGGTGCGGCCCTGCTCCCGGCGGCGCTCCCGCAGGACGTCGCCGAGCAGTCGGCGGAGCAGCACCATGGGGCACCTCCCTCAGGACCGGCCTTCTCGATCAGGTCGCCACCGTACCCGCCGGAGCGGACATCGGGGGCTGCGACCCACTGTAACTCTGTAATCAGTCGTCTGCTTCCCCGGCTTCCCCGGCTTCCCCACTGACCGCCTCGGCGGCCAGCAGCAGCGCACGGCGCACCGTGGCCGCCCGCACCGCCGCCCGGTCGCCGACCAGTTGCAGCCGCTCGTGCCGGGTGCCGCCGGGGCCGGCGACGGCCAGGTGCACCTCGCCCGGCGGGTGGCCGGCCTGGGGGTCGGGTCCGGCGACTCCGGTGGTGGCCAGGCCGTACGTCGCCCCGAGCCGGGCCCGTGCCCCCGTGGCCATGGCGGCGGCGACGTCGGGATCGACCGGCCCCCGCTCGGCCAGCAGGCCGGCGTCGACGCCGAGCAGCGCCGCCTTGAGGTCGGTCGCATAGGCCACCACGCCGCCGCGGAACGTCGCCGAGACGCCCGGCACCGACGTCAGGGCCGCGCCCAGCGCTCCGCCGGTGAGGGACTCGGCCACCGCCAGGGTCTCGCCCCGGGCGAGCAGCAGCTCGTGCAGCCGTCGCGCCCCGTCGAGGCCGTGTGCGGTCGGCTCCGTCATGCCCTGCTGGCCCGCCGGGCCTCGTTGCGCGCCGTCGTGCGGGCACTGGTGCGGCGCAGCCGGAGGGCGCGCAGGACGTAGTCGACCCCGGTGACGACCGTGACGAGGACGGCGACCGCCATGACGAGCAGCGCCACGTCCTCGAGCCAGCCGGTGGTGGGCAGCACCAGCAGACCGATCGCCAGGCTCTGCAACATCGTCTTGACCTTGCCGCCCCGACTGGCCGGCATCACGCCGTGCCGGATGACGACGAGCCGCAGCGCCGTCACGCCGACCTCGCGGACCAGGATGACGGCGGTCACCCACCACGGCAGCTCGCCGAGGACAGACAGCCCGATCAGGCCGGCGCCGGTCAGCGCCTTGTCGGCGATCGGGTCGGCGATCTTGCCGAAGTCGGTGACCAGGTTGTGCCGCCGGGCCAGCTCACCGTCGATCCGGTCGGTCACCGACGCGACCGCGAACGCGACGAACGCGCCCACCCGCCAGGCCGCCGAGTCACCGCCGTCCTGGAACAGCGCGACCAGGAAGACCGGCACCAGCACCAGCCGCAGCACGGTGAGGGCGTTGGCGACGTTCCAGCTGCTCGCGGCGGCCGGCACCGGCGCCGTCACGCGAGCACCTCCGCCAGCAGGTCGGCGCCGTCGGACCCCACGACCTTGGCGCGCACCAGGTCGCCGACGCGCGGCATGCGGGGCAGGACCTCGAGACCGCGCACCGTGGTGGAGCCGTCGACCTCGGGTGCCTGGTGCGCGGCCCGGCCTTCGGCGACGCCGCCGACGGGGTCCAGTGACTCGACCAGGACGTCGAGCGCCTCGCCGGCCCTCTCCTCCGCCCGCTGCGCGACCAGCTCGTCGGCCAGTCGGCTGACCCGCTCGACCCGCTCGCGCACGACGTCGTCCTCGTGGTGCCCGTCCAGCCCGACAGCCTCGGTGCCGTCCTCGTCGCTGTAGCCGAACACGCCGACCGCGTCGAGCCGCGCCCCGGTGAGGAACGTCTCGAGCTCGGCAAGGTCGTCGTCGGTCTCGCCGGGGAAGCCGACGATCACGTTGGAGCGAATGCCCGCCTCCGGTGCCGCTGCGCGGATCCGCTCGACCAGGTGGAGGAAGCGCTCGGTGTCGCCGAAGCGGCGCATGCGTCGCAGGACGGCGGCGCTGGAGTGCTGGAACGACAGGTCGAAGTACGGCGCCACGCCCGGCGTCGACGCGATCACCTCGAGCAGCCCGGGCCGCATCTCGGCCGGCTGCAGGTAGCTGACCCGCACCCGAAGGACCCCGTCGACGGCGGCCAGCTCGGGGAGCAGTGCCTCGAGGAGACGCAGGTCGCCGAGGTCCTTGCCGTACGACGTCGAGTTCTCGCTCACGAGCACCAGCTCGCGGACCCCGTCCTGCGCCAGCCAGTGTGCCTCGGCCAGCACGTCGGACGGGCGGCGCGACACGAAGGAGCCGCGGAAGGTCGGGATGGCGCAGAAGCTGCACCGCCGGTCGCAGCCGGACGCGAGCTTGAGTGCGGCGACCGGGCCGCCGGTCGTGCGCACTCGTGGCACCGGCGGGGCGTCGACGGCCGCGCGGTCGACGGGGGTGACCGGCAGCAGCCGCCGCCGGTCCTGCGGCGCGTGGGGGACGTGGGGCTCGCCGGCCAGGACCGACTGCAGCCGCGCGGAGATCTCCGGGTAGTCGTCGAAGCCGAGCACGGCGTCCGCCTCGGGCAGCGACTCGGCCAGCTGGCGGCCGTACCGCTCGGCGAGGCACCCGACGGCCACCACCGCCTGGGTGCGGCCCCTCTCCTGGAGGTCCCCCTTGAGGTCGGCGAGGGAGAGCACCGTGTCGATGGAGTCCTTCTTGGCCGCCTCGACGAAGCCGCAGGTGTTGACCACCGCGACGTCCGCGTCGGTGGCGTCGGCGACCAGGTCCCAGCCGTCCGCCGCGAGGCGCCCGGCCAGCTCGTCGGAGTCGACGTCGTTGCGCCCGCACCCGAGGGTGACCAGCGCCACGCGCCGGCGGGCGTGGGACATGGGCAGAGCCTAGTTGCCCGGGACGGCCGGTCGGCCTCTCGTACGCTCGTGCTGCCCCTGCTCAGCCGGCCGCGGGGTCCTGCGGGGTGAAGTGCACCCGGGCGACCGCACCCGGCGGGCCGGGCGACCCGATGGACGTGCCGTTGACCGTGAGCGTGACGGCGCCGGCGTTGCCGATCACCAGGTTGACCCGCTGGCGGTCGGTGAAGGTGCGGCTCTCGTCCTCGAGCAGCCCCTGGAAGAGCTCCTCGCCGCTCGCGGTGGTGGCCTGCACCCAGCTGGTGTCCCGCGCCCGCACCACGACGGTGACCTTGGTGCGTGGCGCCTGCGCGACGGCGCTGCCGTCGCCGGTCGGCGTCGGGCTCGAGGAGGTCTTCGCGGGCGCTGAGGTGGTCGTCGCGCCGCCGCCGGGCCCCGAGAGGCCGTCGGTGGGCGTCGTCGAGTCCCTCGTCACGACCTGGACGACGCCGTACACCAGGACTACCGCGACGGCCAGGGCCATCGCCGCGGTCCAGTTGGGACCACGGCGCTCGGGTCTGGCCGCGGTCTCGGACTCGAACACGTCGGTCGCCCGCGGCGGAGCGGCCTCGGGGCGGGCGGCGTCGAACTCCGCGAGCAGGGGCGTCGGGTCGGTCCCGACCTTCTGGGCGATCGTCCGGATGTGCCCGCGGGCGTAGAAGTCGCCGCCGCTGGAGGCGAAGTCGTCGCGCTCGATGTCCATCACCAGGGTCCGCCGGATGCGGGTCGCTGCAGCGACCTGCTCGACGGTCAGGCCTGCCTTCTCCCGCGCCGAGGCGAGGGTCTGGCCGATCGACACGCGCTCTCCTCCCGGTCCGCGACCCGCCCCGGTTCCGCGGCAGGAGACCGGCTGACGAGCACAGGAAGAGCCCTCAGTCTAGGGGCCCTGATCACTGTCGACCAGCCACGCCCTCACCCTGAGTGATCATGCTGCGCCGTCCGGATGACCCCGCTCACTCGCCCCGGATGGTCAGCAGCACACCGTCCAGCTCGTCGGACTTCACGAGCACGTCGCGGGCCTTCGACCCCTCGCTCGGGCCGACGATCCCGCGGCTCTCCATCAGGTCCATCAGCCGTCCGGCCTTGGCGAAGCCCACCCGCAGCTTGCGCTGCAGCATCGACGTCGAGCCGAACTGCGTCGTCACGACCAGCTCGACCGCCTGGCAGAGCAGGCCGAGGTCGTCGCCGATGTCCTCGTCGACGTCCTTCTTGCTCGCGGCCGGCGCGGTGACGTCCTCGCGGTAGGTGGGCTGAAGCTGGTCCTTGCAGTGCTCGACGATCGAGACGACCTCGGGCTCGGTGACCCACGCGCCCTGCAGGCGCATCGCCTTGTTGGCACCCATCGGCAGGAACAGCGCGTCGCCCTGACCGACGAGCTTCTCGGCGCCGGGCTGGTCCAGGATGACCCGGCTGTCGGCCAGGCTCGACGTCGCGAAGGCAAGCCGCGACGGCACATTGGCCTTGATCAGGCCGGTGACGACGTCGACCGACGGACGCTGGGTGGCCAGCACCAGGTGGATACCGGCGGCGCGCGCCAGCTGGGTGATCCGGACGATCGAGTCCTCGACGTCGCGCGGTGCGACCATCATCAGGTCGGCGAGCTCGTCGACGATGACCAGCAGGTATGGGTAGGGCGCGATGACGCGCTCGCTGCCTGGTGGCGCGGTGACCTTGCCGGAGTGCACCGCCTTGTTGAAGTCGTCGACGTGCCGGTAGCCGAACGCCGCCAGGTCGTCGTAGCGCATGTCCATCTCGCGCACGACCCACTGCAGCGCCTCGGCCGCCTTCTTCGGGCTGGTGATGATCGGCGTGATGAGGTGCGGGATCCCTTCGTACGCCGTCAGCTCCACCCGCTTCGGGTCCACCAGCACCATCCGCACCTCGTCCGGCGTCGCGCGCAGCAGCACCGAGGTGATCAGCGTGTTGATGCAGCTCGACTTGCCGGAGCCGGTGGCGCCGGCGACGAGCAGGTGCGGCATCTTCGCCAGGTTGGCGACGACGAATCCGCCTTCGACGTCCTTGCCGAGCCCGACCACCATCGGGTGGTGGTCGGCCCGCGCGTTGCCCGAGCGCAGCACGTCGCCGAGGCTCACCGTCTCGCGGTCGGTGTTGGGGATCTCGATGCCGATCGCGGACTTGCCCGGGATCGGCGACAGGATCCGGACGTCGGCGCTGGCCACGGCGTACGCGATGTTCTTCGACAGCGCCGTGACCCGCTCGACCTTGGTGCCGTGGCCGAGCTCGACCTCGTACCGCGTGACCGTCGGGCCGCGGGTGAAGCCGGTCACCTGGGCGTCGATGCCGAACTGCTCGAGCACGCCGGTCAGCGACTCGACCACGGCGTCGTTGGCCTTGGTGCGCGCCTTGTGCGCCGAGCCCTCGCGCAGCAGGGACCCGTCCGGAAGCGAGTAGGTGACGTCGCCGGAGAGCAGCAGCTGCTCGACCCGCACCGGCAGCGGCGAGTGCGCGGGCGGCGGCTTCTCGGTCGGCGACTCGTCCTTGGCCGCGGCCGCCGCTCCCGGGAAGGCCGGCACGTCTCCCACGACGAGCGCGTTGTCGTAGGGCACGTCGGCCGAGCCGTCGTCGGTGTCAGCCATCGAGCCCTGGCGACGGCGGGGGCGGCGGCGCTTGAGCGGCTCCGGCGACTCGGCGGCAGAGCCGTCCGTCGTTGCCGGGTCCGCCTCGGCCCCGGGGGACGTGCGGTGCAGCAGCCGGGCCAGCGTCGCCTTGGTCCGCTCGGGGACGGCATGAACCGGCGTCGCGGTGACGACGAGCAGGCCGAAGCAGCCCAGCAGCACGAGCAGCGGCACCGCGACCCACTGGGTGACGGCGGCCTCCAGCGGTGAGGACACCAGGAAGCCGAGGACTCCCCCGGCCTCACGCATGTCCTCTGCGCCCTTGCTGGGGTCGGGCAGCCCGCGGGCGATGTGCACCAGCCCGACCACCGACAGCACGAGCGCGAACAGCCCGATGCCGATGCGCCCCGACGCCTCGGCGTCCTCGGGGTGCCGCAGCAGCCGGACCCCGAGGGCCAGCAGCACGAGGGGCACGACCAGCCCGACCCGGCCGAACGTGCCGGCCACGACCGCGTGGACGACCGCACCCACCGGGCCGCGCAGGCCCCACCACTCGACGGCGGCCACCACCGTGGCGAGGCCGAGCAGCGAGAGCCCGATGCCGTCCCGGCGGTGGGCCGGGTCCAGGTCACGAGCGCTGGTGCCTATCCGGCGGGCCAGGCCGCCGACCAGGTGCGCGATGCCCAGCCAGATCGCCCGGCAGGCCCGGCCGAGCCCGTGCAGGACCGCGGAGCCGGGCCGGCCCACGCGCCGGGTTGATGACCGGCTCACCCGCCGAGGAGCCGGCTTGCGCGCGGCAGGGCGGCCGGCGGAGCTGCGGCTCGACGACCGGGACCCGCCGGAGGACCGGCTCGTGCCCCCGCTGGAGCCGCGCGACCTACCGGTCGTGCCTCGCGACGTGCCTCGGGTCGGCGTACGGGTGGCCATGCCGCGAGGCTACCCGTCAGTCACGCCGGCACCAGCTGTCACAGCGGCAACACGCCGTCGAGTCGCCGGACTGTGCGAGGCCAGCAGCAGTCGGGTGGAGGCCGTACGGCGGCGGCGGATCGCCCGGGCCGTCCCGCCGGACGAGAAGTCAGAGGTCGCGGGGACGCAGCGCCTCGACGCCCTCGCGCAGACGGGCCACCCGCTGGGCCAGCTCGACCACCTGGTCGGGGACCGTGGGGTCGATGGTGACCTTGGCCTGCAGGGTGAGCAGCTCGACCTGGTCCTCGACCGCGTGCAGCCGGTCGGCGAGGTCGCGGCGCAGCGCGTCTCGCGACGGGTCGTCGAGCTGGCTGCGCAGCATCTCGGCCTGCTCGCGCAGCTGCCGGTTCTTCAGGTAGAGCTCGACGAAGACCGACACCTTGGCCCGCAGCACCCAGGGGTCGAACGGCTTGGCCAGGTAGTCGACGGCTCCGGCCGAGTAGCCGCGGAACGCGTGCTGGGGCTCCCGGTTGATCGCGGTCAGGAAGATGATCGGGATGTCACGGGTCCGTTCGCGGCGCTTGATGTGCGACGCCGTCTCGAAGCCGTCCATGCCCGGCATCTGCACGTCGAGCAGGATCACCGCGTAGTCGTCGCCCAGCAGTGCCTTGAGCGCCTCCTCCCCGGAGGTGGCGCGCACCAGGGTCTGGTCGAGCGATGACAGGATCGCCTCGAGCGCGAGGAGGTTCTCCGGCCGGTCGTCGACCAGGAGGATGTTGGCCCGCGCGGCGCCGGCAGCGGTCACGACGTCGGCCCGACGAGGGCTGCGACGCGCGGCCCCAGCTCGGAGACCGGCGCCACCTCGTCGACCGCCCCGGTCGCTATCGCGGCGTCCGGCATGTCGGCGCGCCCCGCGTCGGCGGGGTCCTGGACCAGGGTGCGTCCGCCCGCCCGGTGCACCGCGGCGATGCCGCGAGCGCCGTCCCGGCCGAGACCGGACAGGAGGACGGCCACGAGCGCCGCCCCGTGCTCGTCGGCCGCGGACTCGAAGGCCAGGTCCACCGACGGGCGGCTGTGATTGACGTGCTCCTCCACCGACAGTGACACGGAGCCTCCTTCGACGAGCACATGGTAGTCGGGCGGCGCGAGGTGCACGGTGCCCGCGCCCAGCTCGTCCTTGTCGCCGACCTCGCGCACCGGGTGACCGGTGTCGCGCTCCAGCACCCGCTCGAGCACCGCGGCCTCCGAGCTGCGGGAGCGGTGCAGGACGAGCAGCACCGGCACCGGCAGAGGCACGGGCAGCGCGCGCAGCAACGCGGTGGCGGCGGCCGCCCCGCCCCACGAGCCGCCCACCACCACCAGGCGGACCGGGGCGGAGGTCGTCACGGGCGCTTCCGGTAGATGCGCTCGAGGTCATCGACGACGTCGAAGCGCTCCGCCGCCCCGCTGTGCGCGAGCGTCTCCTTCCGGCCCAGCGCCAGCACGCCGAAGGGCACCAGGCTGTCGAGGAACAGCCGGTGCACGTGCTCCTGCAGGGTCCGGTCGAAGTAGATGAGCACGTTGCGGCAGACGACGACGTGGAACTCGTTGAAGGAGCGGTCGGACACCAGGTTGTGGGCGGCGAAGACGATGTTGTCCGAGAGCGAGCGGTCGAGCTGGGCCCGCCCGTACGCCGCCCGGTAGTAGTCCGAGAACGACCGCGACCCGCCGGCTGCGAGGTAGTTCTCGGTGAACTCCTGCATCTTCGCGACCGGGTAGATGCCCTCCGCGGCGGAGACGAGGACCGCCTCGTTGATGTCGGTCGCGTAGATGCGGGACCGGTCGTAGAGCCCGACCTCGCGCAGCAGGATCGCCAGCGAGTACGTCTCCTCGCCGGTCGAGCAGCCGGCGTTCCAGATCCGCAGGAAGGGATAGGTCCGCAGCGAGGGCACCACGTGCTGCCGGAACGAGGCGAAGAACCCCGGGTCGCGGAACATCGACGTGACGTTGATGGACAGGTCGAGCAGCAGCCGCTCCATGGCCGACCGGTCGTGCAGCACCCGCTCCTGCAGTCCGCTGATGGTCTGCAGCCCCTCCGCGTGCACCCGGCGCCACAGGCGCCGGCGCAGCGACGCCTTGGCGTACTGCCGGAAGTCGAAGCCGTAGTGCTGGTACACGCCCTCGAGGAGCAGGGCGATCTCCACGGCCTCCCGCTCCGACTCGGCTCGCCCGGGCATCTAGCGGTAGAGCCAGACCCGCATGAGCGACAGCAGCTGGTCGACGTCGACCGGCTTCGTCACGTAGTCGGAGGCACCGGCCGCGATGCTCTTCTCCCGGTCGCCCTTCATCGCCTTCGCGGTCAGGGCGATGATCGGGAGCCGGGCGAACCGGGTGGTGGCCCGGATCGCCTCCGTCGTGGCGTAGCCGTCCATCTCCGGCATCATGATGTCCATCAGGACCAGGTCGACGTCCGGGTTCTGCTTGAGCGTGTCGATGCCCTCGCGGCCGTTCTCGGCATAGACCACGACCATGCCGTGGCGCTCGAGGGCACTGGTGAGCGCGAAGACGTTGCGCACGTCGTCGTCCACGATGAGCACCTTCTTGCCGTCGAACACCGCGTCGTCGTCGCGCAGGTGCTCGATCATCCGTCGGCGCGAGGGGGGCATCTGCGCCTCGACGCGGTGCAGGAACAGCGCGGTCTCGTCGAGCAGTCGCTCCGGGGAGCGTGCGTCCTTGACGATGATGGTCTCGGCGTAGCGCCGCAGCCGGGTCTCCTCGCGCCGGGTCAGGTCCTGACCGGTGTAGACGATGACCGGCAGGGTGCGCAGGTCGGCCCGCCTCTTGAGCCGCTCGAGGAGCGTGAAGCCGCTCGTGCCGCCGAGCTTGAGGTCGAGGACCATCGCGTCGAAGCGGCCCTCGTCGAGGGCGGCGACCGCCGCCTCGGCGCTCTCCGCGCCGACGACCTCGACCTCGTCGCCGGTGCCGATCAGCTCGATGATCGCGTCGCGCTCGGTCGCGTCGTCCTCCACCACGAGCAGCCGGCGCACCCGGCGGTCGAGGAAGGAGGCCATCTCGGCCAGTCCTTCGGCCAGCGTCTCAGCGGTCACCGGGGTCTCGAGCACCGCGAGCGCGCCGGCCTGCATGGCGCGGCGGCGCCGCTCGGCGGCGGCCGCTCCGTCGGCGTCGTCGCCGGCCTCGCCGTCGGGGGCGGGCTCCACGACGTGCACCGGGATGTGCCGGGTCTCCGGCGACTGCTTGGCCGCCTCCAGCAGCGGCATGCCGGCCGCCGTCACCTGGTCGAGCCCGAGGACCATCGCGTCCGGCGCCAGCTCGCGCAGGGCCGTCAGCGCACGGTCGGCGTCCTGGGTCGCCACGGCCTTGAAGCCGCGCCGACGGGCCTCGGCCACGGCCAGCTCCGCCGTGTCGGCGTCGGCCAGCGCCACCAGCAGCAGCCGGTCGTCGGGCTGCAGGTCGTGCCGGTCGTCCTCGACGCCCGCGTCACCGAGCAGGGCCGGAGCCACCGGTGGCCCGGCGACGACGAGGTCGTCGGTCGGCGTGCTCGGCGACGGGAAGGCGACCTCGACGGTGGACCCGGTCGTGCCGGTCGCGCTGACCGGTCCGGCCAGCAGCGGCTCGTGCGCGACCGCTGCCTCAACTGCGCCGGCGTTGGTCGGGTCGGCGAGCCCGGCCGCGAACGCGTTGACCGGCAGGAACAGCGTGAACGTGCTGCCCTTCCCGGCCTTGCTGCCGGCGTGGATCTCGCCGCCGAGCAGGCGGGCGATCTCGCGGCTGATGGACAGGCCCAGGCCGGTGCCGCCGTAGCGGCGACTGGTGGTCCCGTCAGCCTGCTGGAACGCCTCGAAGATGATCCGGAGCTTGTCCTCAGGGATGCCGATTCCGGTGTCGACCACGGAGAACGCGATGACGTCGTCGCGACCCTGCAGCCGGGGGTCGACGAAGCGCTGCCCGGTCGCGGGCTCGACGACCAGCCGCACCTCGCCTTCCTCGGTGAACTTCACCGCGTTGGAGACCAGGTTGCGCAGGACCTGCTGCAGCCGGTGCTCGTCGGTGTGCACGGCGGGCGGGAGGCCCGGCGCGATGGACACCGAGAAGCCCAGCGACTTCTCCGACGTGAGCGGCCGGAAGGTCTCGTCGACGTAGCCGACCACCTGCTCCAGAGCGACGTCGCCCGGGTGGACGTCCATCCGGCCGGCCTCGACCTTCGACAGGTCGAGGATGTCGTTGATCAGCTGCAGCAGGTCGGCACCGGCGTTGTGGATGGTGCGGGCGAAGTCGACCTGCTTGCCGGTGAGGTTGCCGTCGGGGTTGTCTGAGAGCAGCCGGGCCAGGATCAGCAGGCTGTTCAGCGGCGTGCGCAGCTCATGGGACATGTTCGCGAGGAACTCCGACTTGTAGCGGCTCGACAGCGCCAGCTGCTCGGCCCGCTCCTCGAGCGCCCGCCGGGCCTCCTCGATCTCGCTGTTCTTGATCTCGATCGCCGAGTTCTGCTCGGCGAGCAGCGCCGCCTTCTCCTCCAGCTCGGCGTTGGACTGCTGCAGCTCCTCCTGCTGGGTCTGCAGCAGCTCCTCGCTCGCCTTCAGGGACGCCGCCTGCTGCTCCAGCTCGGCGTTGGACATGCGCAGCTCCTCCTGCTGCGCCTGGAGCTCGGCCTGCTTCTCCTGCAGCTCGGTCGCGAGCCGCTGTGACTCGAGCAGCAGCTCCTCGGTGCGCGAGCTGGCGAGGATCGCGTTCAGCGAGACGCCGATCAGCTCCATCAGCTGGTCGAAGAACGCCAGGTGCACGGCGGTGAACGGCGTCAGCGCCCCGAGCTCGATGACGCCGAGCACCTGCCCCTCGAAGAGCACCGGCAGCACGATGACGTTGACCGGGCTGGCCTCGCCGAGCCCCGACGAGACCTTGATGTAGTCCGAAGGTGCCTGCGAGATCAGGATCGGCTTGCGCTCGAGGGCGGCCTGGCCGACCAGCGCCTCCCCGATCTTGAAGTGGTTGGACACCGTCTTGCGGGCCTTGTAGCCGTACGTCGCCACGAGCCGCAGCTGCGCGTCGTCGCCCTCCCCCTCGGACAGGAAGAAGGCGCCGTGCTGCGCGGTGACCGACGGGGTCAGCTCGCGCATGACGACGTCGGTGACGTCCATCAGGTCCCGTCGGCCCTGCACCAGGCCGGTGATGCGAGCCAGGTTGGTCTTGAGCCAGTCCTGCTCCTCGTTGGCCTGCGTGGTCTCCCGCAGGTTGGCGATCATCTGGTTGATGTTGTCCTTGAGCTCGGCCACCTCTCCGGAGGCCTCGACCGCGACCTGCCGGGTGAGGTCGCCGCGGGTCACCGCGGTGGAGACCTCCGCGATCGCGCGCAGCTGGGTGGTCAGGGTGCTCGCCAGCTGGTTGACGTTCTCGGTCAGCTTCTTCCAGGTCCCGGAGACGCCCTCGACCTCGGCCTGACCGCCGAGCTTGCCCTCGGTGCCCACCTCGCGGGCCACCCGGGTCACCTCGTCGGCGAAGGCCGACAGCTGGTCGACCATCGTGTTGATCGTCGTCTTGAGCTCGAGGATCTCGCCGCGGGCGTCGACGTCGATCTTCTTGGACAGGTCGCCGTTGGCGACGGCGGTGGTGACGAGGGCGATCGACCGGACCTGGCTGGTCAGGTTGTCGGCCATGCCGTTGACGTTGTCGGTGAGGTCCTTCCAGGTGCCGGCAACGTTGGGCACCTGGGCCCGGCCGCCGAGGCGGCCGTCGGTGCCGACCTCGCGGGCGACCCGGGTGACCTCGTCGGCGAAGGCCGACAGGGTGTCGACCATCGTGTTGATGGTCTGGGCGAGCGCGGCGACCTCACCCTTGGCCTCGACGCTGATCTTCTGGCTCAGGTCGCCGCGCGCGACGGCGGTGGACACGGTGGCGATCGAGCGGACCTGGCCGGTCAGGTTGCTCGCCATGCCGTTGACGTTGTCGGTGAGGTCCTTCCAGGTGCCTGCGACGCCGCGGACCAGGGCCTGGCCGCCGAGGACGCCCTCGGTGCCGACCTCGCGGGCGACCCGGGTCACCTCGTCGGCGAAGCCGGAGAGCTGGTCGACCATCGTGTTGATCGTGTTCTTCAGCTCGAGGATCTCGCCGCGCGCGTCGACGGTGATCTTCTGCGTCAGGTCGCCCCGGGCCACCGCCGTCGTCACCTGTGCGATGTTGCGCACCTGGCTGGTCAGGTTGTCCGCCATGAAGTTGACGTTGTCGGTGAGGTCCTTCCAGGTGCCGGCGACGCCCTGGACGTCGGCCTGACCACCCAGCCGACCCTCCGTGCCGACCTCGCGGGCGACCCGGGTGACCTCGTCGGCGAAGGCCCGCAGGGTGTCGACCATCGTGTTGATGGTGTCGGCCAGCGCGGCCACCTCGCCCTTGGCCTCGACGCTGATCTTCTGGCTCAGGTCGCCGCGCGCGACGGCGGTGGACACGGCGGCGATCGAGCGGACCTGGCCGGTCAGGTTGCCCGCCATGCCGTTGACGTTGTCGGTGAGGTCCTTCCAGGTGCCGGAGACGCCGGGCACCTCCGCCTGACCACCGAGGACGCCCTCGGTGCCGACCTCGCGCGCCACCCGGGTCACCTCGTCCGCGAAGGACGAGAGCTGGTCGACCATCGTGTTGATCGTGTTCTTCAGCTCGAGGATCTCGCCGCGCGCGTCGACGGTGATCTTCTGCGTCAGGTCGCCCCGGGCCACCGCCGTCGTCACCTGCGCGATGTTGCGCACCTGGCTGGTCAGCGAGCCGGCCATGAAGTTGACGTTGTCGGTCAGGTCGCGCCAGGTGCCGCTGACGCCGGGCACCTCCGCCTGGCCGCCCAGCCGACCCTCGCCACCTGCCTCGCGGGCCACCCGCGTCACCTCGGAGGCGAAGGACGACAGCTGGTCGACCATCGTGTTGATCGTGCTCTTCAGCTCGAACAGCTCGCCCTTGACGTCGACCGTGATCTTCTGGCTCAGGTCGCCGCGGGCGACCGCGGTGGTGACCTGGGCGATGTTGCGCACCTGGCTGGTCAGCGAGCCGGCCATGAAGTTCACCGAGTCGGTGAGGTCCTTCCAGGTGCCCGAGACGCCTGCCACCTGCGCCTGCCCGCCGAGCTTGCCCTCGCTGCCGACCTCACGGGCGACCCGGGTCACCTCGGAGGCGAAGGACGACAGCTGGTCGACCATCGTGTTGATCGTGCTCTTGAGCTCGAACAGCTCGCCCTTGACGTCGACCGTGATCTTGCGGGAGAGGTCGCCGTTGGCGACGGCCGTGGTGACCTGGGCGATGTCGCGGACCTGGCCGGTGAGGTTGCTCGCCATCGAGTTGACCGAGTCGGTGAGGTCCTTCCAGGTGCCGGAGACGCCGGCTACCTGCGCCTGCCCGCCGAGCTTGCCCTCGGTGCCGACCTCGCGCGCGACCCGGGTGACCTCGTCGGCGAAGGACCCGAGCGTGTCGGTCATCGTGTTGATGGTCTCGGTCAGCTCGGCGACCTCGCCGCGGGCCGTGACGGTGATCTTCTGGGTGAGGTCGCCGCGGGCGACCGCCCGCGCCACGGTCGAGATGCCACGGACCTGGTCGGTGAGGTTGCTCGCCATGACGTTGACCGAGTCGGTGAGGTCGCGCCAGGTGCCGCTCACCCCCTTGACGTCGGCCTGGCCGCCGAGGCTGCCGTCGGTGCCGACCTCGCGCGCCACCCGGGTCACCTCGTCGGCGAAGGACGACAGCTGGTCGACCATCCGGTTGACGGTCTGCTTGAGCTCCAGCACCTCGCCCTGTACGTCGACCGTCACCTTGCGCGACAGGTCGCCGTTGGCGACCGCGGTCGTGACGAGGCCGATGTCGCGCACCTGCGCGGTGAGCCGGCTGGCCATCGAGTTCACCGAGTCGGTGAGGTCCTTCCAGCTGCCGGAGACCCCGCGGACCTTGGCCTGGCCGCCGAGCTTGCCCTCGGTGCCGACCTCGCGGGCGACCCGGGTGACCTCGACGTTGAACAGCGAGAGCTGGTCGACCATCCCGTTCACGGTGCGCCCGATGCGCAGGAACTCGCCGCGCAGCGGCGCGTCGCTGGTGCGCAGCTCGATCTTCTGCGACAGGTCGCCCTCGGCGACGGCCTCGATGACACGGGCCACCTCGGTGACCGGCCGCACCAGGTCGTCGACCAGCGCGTTGGCGTCCTCGATGCAGCCGGCCCACGCGCCCTGCGCCCCGGCCGGATCGATGCGCTCGTGCAGCTTGCCCTCGCGGCCGACCGCCCGCCGCACCCGCCGCAGCTCGGCGGCCAGGTGGCTGTTGCGGTCGGCGACCTCGTTGAACGCCCGCGCCAGGTCGAGGCCGATGCCGTCGCCCGTCTCCGGCAGCCGGCGCCGGAACGTGCCGGTGCCCAGGTCTTCGAGCGCGGTGAGCAGGCGGCGCGCCGCCGCCTGGTCCAGGGTCCCTGCAGCCATCGGCCCTCCCGGAGCACCGGACGGGGGCCTGGCGGCCCCCGAAGCGGCGCAAGTCTGTCACCATGTGTGCGCTCCCGTCCCTCACCCGAGCGGGGAAACGTGACCACTCCTCCCGTCGGGGCGAGCGCACGGAACGCCGTGACGCTGCCCCCCGCGGAACCGTCCGTCGCGGCGGCGCGCGGGATGGTCGCGGCGGCCCTCGCGGGCTGGGCGGCGGAGGAGCTGACCGATGACGCGACCCTGCTCGTCAGCGAGCTCGCGACCAACGCGGTGCTGCACGCCGGGACCGACTTCGAGGTGGCGGCCCAGCTGCTCGGCGACGCCGTGGAGGTCTCGGTCACCGACCACCACCCGACACGGACGCTTCCACAACCGGCGGTGACGGTGGACGAGGAGCTGGAGGGCGGCCGTGGGCTCTTCCTGACCTCCTCGCTCGCGCAGATGTGGGGCGTGGACTACACCTCGACCAGCAAGCGGGTCTGGTTCCGGCTGGCGCTGCCCGTCGGCGCCGTGCCCGCGCCCCGCACGAGGGCGCCGACCGTCGAGGACGCGGACCTGGTGGCCGGCGTCGGGACGGTGCGTCTCGACCCGCACGGCGTCGTGTCCTGGGCCGACGACGCCGCCGCCGGCCTGCTCGGGCGGCCGTCCGGCGACGAGCTGGTAGGGCGGCGGTGGCTGTCGCTGTGCGAGCCCGACGAGGTGGCGACCGTCGTCGCCGCGTCGGCGTCCCCGCGGTGGCAGGGGTCCTACCCGGTGCTGCTTCCCGACGGCGGCACCCGGCGGGTCCAGGTCCGTCACGTGCGCACCACCACCGGCCCCGACGGGCTCCCGGGCACCGTCGTCGTGCTGGTCGACCACCGCCTGCGGGCGCTGCTGGCCGACGTCCCCGGCGGCTCGCGGCCCACCGGGCCGGCGTCGTCCGCGCTGCCCGCTGGCCCCTTCGCCCTGTCGCCCGAGTCACTGGTCCGGCTGGAGCTCGGCGCCCTGCTGCAGCGTACGGCGGGGTGGGCCCGCGACGCTCTCGGCGGCGACGGCGCCTACGCGCTGCTGGTGTCCGGTGACGACGACGCGCTCGAGGCCCGGGCGCTCGTCGGCCTGCCGCCGCCGGGCCCGTTGGTGCCCGACGGCGCGGCGCACGGCGTCGCGGCCCGGGTCGCCCGCGACCTGATGCCGGTGGTGCACGACGACCTCGGCGACACCTATGACGCCGACCCGGACTTCCGGTCCGGCACCGAAGGCTGGCTGCGCGCGGCCGGCGTGCGCTCGCTGGTCGCGGTACCGGTGCTCGCGGAAGGCCGTTCGATCGGGTCGATCGGCGTGACGTCGCACCAGCCCTCGGCGTTCGGCAGCGAGGCGGGCGCCACCCTGCAGCGGGCGGTCGACGCCGTGGCCCTGGCGGTTCAGAGCGCCCGGGTCACCGAGATCGAGCGACGGCGGCACGGCTGGCTGGGCTTCCTCGCGGAGGCCGGTGACCTGCTGGCCGGCACGCTCGACCCCGAGATGGCGCTGGCCCTCGTCGCCCAGCTGGTGACGCCCCGGCTCGGGCCCTGGTCGGCGGTGCACCTCGTCGACGAGTCGGGTCGGAGCACGCTCGCGACCGTCTGGCACGAGGACGAGGAGCGGCTGGCCGACCTGAGGGCATACCTCGACGCCGTGCTGCCACCCGAGCCCCCGGTCCGCGGCTCGGCGCGCTGGCTCCCGCGGCCGGTCGCCGGGCTGACGGCCGGGGCCGCCGCGATCGCCGCCGCCGGCGGGCAGGTCGCGCCGCTGGTGGCGCGCGGGCGCACGCTCGGCACGCTCGCCGTCGGCCAGCCCGAGTCCACCCGCGAGATGCACCTCCTCGGCGACCTGGCACCGCGGGCGGCGCTCGCGCTGGACAACGCGCTGCTCTATGCCGAGCGGACCGCGGCCAGCCGGGCCCTGCAGGGCAGCCTGCTGCCACCCGAGCTGCCGGTGCTGCCCGGCGTCGACGTGGGAGTCGTCTACGAGGCCTCGGGCCGGGGAAACGAGGTCGGCGGCGACTTCTACGACGTGTTCGCCCTGGACCCCGCCGGCACCGTGGCCGGCGGCCGGTTCGCCTTCGCCATCGGAGACGTCTGCGGCAAGGGGCCGGAGGCCGCGGCGGTCACCGGGCTGGCCCGGACCGCGCTGCGGCTGCTCGGCCGCCGCGGCGACGACATCCCCCAGGTGCTGGCCGAGCTCAACGACGCCGTCCTCGCCGAGGGCAGCCGGGCCCGCTTCGTGACGCTCGTCTACGGGGAGGCGACACCTCGGCCGGACGGCAGCCTCGACGTGCGGTTCGCGTCGGCCGGCCACCCGGCGCCGGTCGTGCTGCGGGTGGACGGCACGACGACCGCGGTGGGGCGGGCCGGCGACCTGCTCGGCGTCTTCGCGAAGGCCGAGACGGTGGTCGACACCCTCCGGCTCGGGCCGGGCGACACGCTGGTCTGCTTCACCGACGGGGTCACCGAGCGCCGCGACAGCTCCACGACCGGCCGGATGCTGGGCGAGGACGGGGTCCTGGCGGTGCTGGCCGGGGCTTCGGACCTCGATGCCACCGGGGTGGCCCGGCGGCTGGGCCGGGCGGTCGCGGACTTCGCGGCGACCGCAGCACGCGACGACGTGGCGGTGCTGGCCCTGCGCGCGGTCAGACCTCGACCACGAGCGGGATGATCATTGGCCGGCGCCGGTAGGTGTCGCTCACCCAGCGGCCGACCGTCCGGCGCACCAGCTGCTCGAGCTGGCGGGTGTCACCGATGCCCTCGGCGCCAGCGCGCTCCAAAGCGTCCTCGATCCTGGCCCGTACGTCGTCGAAGACGGAGTCGTCCTCGGCGAACCCCCTGGCGTGGATCTCGGGACCGCCGGAGACCTTGCCGGTGACGGAGTCGACGACGACCACGACCGAGATGAAGCCCTCGTCGCGCAGGATCCGGCGGTCCTTGAGCGAGGCGTCGGTGACGTCGCCGACGCTCGACCCGTCGACGTAGACGTAGCCGCAGGGCACGGTGCCGACGATGCTCGCCCGGCCGTCGACCAGGTCGACGACGACCCCGTCCTCGGCCAGGACCGTGCGGTCACGCGGCACGCCGGTGAGGACGGCGAGATCGGCGTTGGCGCGCAGGTGCCGCCACTCGCCGTGGACCGGCATCACGTTGCTCGGGCGGACGAGGTTGTAGACGTAGAGCAGCTCGCCGGCGGACGCGTGCCCGGACACGTGGACCAGGGCGTTCGCCTTGTGCACGACCTTGGCGCCCCACCGGGACAGCCCGTTGATGACCCGGTAGACCGGGTTCTCGTTGCCCGGGATGAGCGAGGACGCGAGGATCACGGTGTCGCCCTCGCCGATGCGGATCGGGTGATCGCGGTTGGCGATGCGCGACAGGGCCGACATCGGCTCCCCCTGCGACCCGGTGCACACCAGGACGATCTGGTCGTCGGGCAGGTCGTCGAGCGCCTTGACGTCGACGACCAGGCCGCCGGGCACCTCCAGGTAGCCCAGGTCGCGGGCCACGCCCATGTTGCGGACCATCGACCGTCCGACGAACGCGACCTTTCGGCGGTGCTTCACGGCCGCGTCGAGCACCTGCTGGACCCGGTGCACGTGGCTGGCGAACGACGCGACGATGACCCGCTTGCGCGCCTCGGCGAACACCCGGTCGAGGACCGGGGTGATGTCGCGCTCCGGCGTGGTGAAGCCGGGGACTTCAGCGTTGGTGGAGTCCGACAGCAGCAGGTCGACACCCTCGTCACCGAGCCTGGCGAAGGCCCGCAGGTCGGTGATCCGGCCGTCCAGCGGGAGCTGGTCCATCTTGAAGTCGCCGGTGTGCAGGACCAGACCGGCCGGGCTGCGGATCGCGACCGCCAGAGCGTCCGGGATCGAGTGGTTGACCGCGACGAACTCGCAGTCGAAGGGCCCGATCCGCTCCCGCTGCCCCTCGCGGACCTCCAGCGTGTAGGGCTTGATCCGGTGCTCCTGCAGCTTGGCCTCGACCATGGCGAGGGTCAGCCGGGAGCCGACCACCGGGATGTCGGCGCGCTCCCGCAGCAGGTAGGGCACGCCGCCGATGTGGTCCTCGTGGGCGTGGGTGAGCACGATGCCCTCGACCCGGTCGAGCCGGTCCCGGATGTAGTCGAAGTCGGGCAGGATCAGGTCCACCCCGGGCTGGTAGTCCTCGGGGAAGAGCACCCCGCAGTCGACGACGAGCAGCCGGCCGTCGTACTCGAAGACGGTCATGTTGCGGCCGACCTCGCCGAGGCCGCCGAGGGCGACGACGCGCAGCCCGCCCTCGGGGAGCTCCGGCGGGGGACCGAGCTCGGGGTGCGGGTGGCTCACGAAGCGGACCGGACGGCCGCCAGGGCCGTCGCGAGCCGGGTCACGTCGTCGTCGCCGGCGGGCAGCAGGGGCGGTCGTACGGTGCGCTCGGGGATCAGGCCGGCCGACTGCAGCGCGGCCTTGGCCCGGATCGCCCCCTGCGAGGACTTGTCCATGATCGCCCGGACCGCGGGGATCAGCCGGCGGTGGATCTCCAGCGCGCCGGCCAGGTCACCGCGGTCGACGGCGGCTACCATCGCGGTGTAGTCGTCGCCGTACAGGTGGCCGACGACGCTGATGACGCCGGTGCCGCCGTAGGTCAGCCAGGCCAGGTTCATCGGGTCGTCGCCGGAGTAGTAGGCGAGGCCCGTCTCCGCCATCACCCGCGAGCCCTCGAAGAGGTCGCCCTTGGCGTCCTTCACCGCCAGGATCCGCTCGTGGCCGGCGAGGGCGACCAGCGAGTCGTACTCGATCGGGGTGCCGGTGCGGCCCGGAATGTCGTAGAGGATCACCGGGATGCCGACCGCGTCGGCGGTCGCCCGGAAGTGCGCGACCAGGGCAGCCTGCGGAGGCTTGTTGTAGTACGGCGTCACGACCAGGCAGCCGTGGGCACCGGCCTTCTCCGCCGCGCGCGAGAGCTCGACCGTGTGGTGCGTGTCGTTGGTGCCGGTGCCGGCGACGACCCGGGCCCGGCCGCCCACCGCCTCGAGGACGGCACGGAGCAGCCGGTCCTTCTCGTCGTCGCTGGTCGTGGGCGACTCCCCCGTCGTCCCGCTGACCACCAGCCCGTCGTGCCCGTGGTCGACCAGGTGGGCGGCCAGCGCCTGGGCGGCGTCGAGGTCCAGCGACCCGTCGGACCGGAAGGGGGTGACCATCGCCGTCAGGACCCGCCCGAAGGCGTCCGCCGCGCTCGTCATGGGCGCCACGCTACCCCGAGGGCCGCGCCTGGCCGGGGCGTGCAGGAACCCCGCCGCCACCCGCTCGGGGGTTCGGGCAGCGACGGGGCCCGTCCGTCACATCGACCGGGACGGCCCGGCCGTTACACCTTCCGCTGGGCCGTCCGGCGGACCATGCGGGTGACGCGGTAGCGCAGGCCGGTCCGCGACTCCAGCCAGCCCTCGGCCGGCTCGCGCTCGACCGGCTCCCAGTCGGGGCCGGGCTCCGGGGCCAGGGTGTCCCCGTCGTACGCCGCGTCGATCTCCGTGACGACCGCGACGTCGGCCAGAGGCATGGCGGCCCGGTAGACGCTCGCCCCGCCGATCACCCACACGTCGCCGGTCGCGGCGGCCAGGGCCTGCTCGAGGGAGGCCGCGACCGTCGCGCCGGGGGCCAGGAACCCGGACCGGCGGCTGAGCACGACGTTGCGCCGGCCGCTCAGCGGACGGACCGCGGCGGGCAGCGACTCCCAGGTGGCCCGCCCCATGACGACGGTGCCGCCGATGGTCAGCGCCCGGAAGCGGGCGAGGTCCTCGGGCAGGTGCCAGGGCAGGCCGCCGTCGACCCCGATCACGCCGCCCCGGGCCTGTGCCCAGACCAGGCCGACGGCCACGTCGAGCGCCGTGGTCCGGGTCAGACCGCGACCGGCGCGCGCAGCGCCGGGTGGTGCTGGTAGCCGAGGACCTCGACGTCCTCGTAGGTGTGGTCGAAGAGCGAGGGCGCCGGCTTCAGCCGCAGCTCCGGGAACGGGTAGGCCGCCCGCGACAGCTGCACCCGGACCTGCTCGACGTGGTTGTCGTAGATGTGGCAGTCGCCGCCGGTCCACACGAAGTCGCCGACGTCGATGCCCACCTGCTGGGCGACCATGTGGGTCAGCAGCGCGTAGCTCGCGATGTTGAACGGCACGCCCAGGAACAGGTCGGCGCTGCGCTGGTAGAGCTGGCAGGACAGCCGCCCGTCGGCGACGTAGAACTGGAAGAGGAGGTGGCACGGCGGCAGCGCCATCTGCGGGACCTCGGCGACGTTCCAGGCCGACACGATCATCCGCCGCGAGTCGGGGTCGGTGCGCAGCTGGTCGAGCACGTTGCTGATCTGGTCGACGTGGCCGCCGTCGGGGGTCGGCCAGGACCGCCACTGCACGCCGTAGACCGGGCCGAGCTCGCCGTCGGGCCGCGCCCACTCGTCCCAGATGGTGACGCCGCGCTCCTGCAGCCAGCGCACGTTGGAGTCGCCGCGCAGGAACCACAGCAGCTCGTGGACGATCGACTTGAGGTGCACCCGCTTGGTCGTGATCAGCGGGAAGCCGGCCGACAGGTCGTAGCGCATCTGGTGGCCGAACACCGAGCGGGCACCGGTGCCGGTGCGGTCGGACTTGGCGGTGCCGGTCTCCAGGACGTGGCGCAGGAGGTCTTCGTACTGGGTGTCCACGGGTGCCTCCACGGCTCGCATTCTACGGCTGGGAGGATGCCTGTCATGGCCGACGCGAGCGTGCGCCGGGCGGTGACCGGGGACGCGACGGGGATCGCCCGGGTGCAGGGCGCCGTGTGGGCCCACGTCTACGCCGACGTCCTGCCGGCCGAGATCCTGGCGGAGGTGGCCGGCCAGGAGGGCGTCGACACCTGGGCCGCCGCCATCGCGAGCCCGCCCGCCGAGCGGAACCGCCTGCTGGTCGCGCTGGACGACGTACGCCTGGTCGGGGTGTCTGCTCTGTCACCGGCCACCGACCCGGACCTCGTCCCCCGCCTTGATGCGGAGCTGCACGTCTTCTGCGTGGATCCCGACGAGGAGGGCCGCGGGCACGGCAGCCGGTTGCTCAACGCCTCCGCCGACGTGATGCGCGAGCTGGGGTTCAGCCACCTGCACGTCTGGCTCGGCGAGCCGGAGCGGGGGCTGTGGACCTTCCTCGAGGGGGCCGGCTGGGCACCCGATGGCGCCGTCCGGACGCTCGACCTGCGCGGCGACTCCGCGGTCGTCGTCGAGCAGGTGCGGCTGCGGACCTCCCTCGAGGACGCGTGAGCACCGAGCCGACCGAGCCGACCGAGCCGACCGAGCCGACCGAAGCCTCTTGGCGCACGGTGCGCGCGTCGGTGGTGCGCACCGGGCTCGGCGTCGGCGTGGCCTCCGGCGCCTATGCGCTGTCCATCGGCGCGCTCGGCGTCGCGGCCGGGCTGAGCATCGTCCAGACCTGTGCGCTGTCGGTGCTCGTCTTCACCGGCGGTTCGCAGTTCGCCTTCGTCGGCGTCGTGGCCGGCGGCGGCAGCCCGATGTCCGGCGCCGCCTCGGCGGTCCTGCTGGGTGCGCGGAACGGCCTGTACGGCGTCCGGCTGGTCCCGCTGCTCCGAGTCAGCGGCGGTCGCCGGCTGGTCGCTGCCCAGCTGACCATCGACGAGTCGACCGCCGTCGCCCTCGCCAACGAGGACCGTGGCCGCCGGGCCGGGCAGCTGGGCTTCTGGGTCACCGGGCTGGCGATCTTCCTGCTGTGGAACCTCGGCACGCTGGTCGGGGCGGTCGTCGGGTCGGCGGTGGGCGACCCGCGGGACTACGGGCTGGACGCCGCGGCTCCGGCGGCGTTCCTCGCGCTGCTCGCCCCGCGGCTGCGCGGCCCCACCGAGTGGACCGCGGCTGTGCTGGCCGCGGCGGTGGCGCTCGTCGCCGTGCCGCTGGTGCCGGCCGGGCTGCCGGTGCTGGTCGCCGCCGGCGTGCCGGTCGTCATGGTGCTGCGGCACCGCGAGCAGCCGTACGTCGACGCGTCGGAGCGGGACCACCACGGGGCGCCCGAGGGGTCCGAGGCGCCCGAGGGGCACCGACCTGCTGAGGAGGGTGGGCGATGAGCGACGGCGCAACCCTCTGGGTCGCCATCCTGGTGACCGCGGCCGGCTGCTACGGCCTCAAGCTGCTCGGCCTGCTCGCTCCGGCCCGGCTGCTGGAGCACCCGCTGGCCGCCCGGGTGTCCGCCCTGCTGCCGGTGTCGCTGCTCGCCGCCCTGGCAGCGGTGCAGACGTTCGCCACCGGGACCGAGCTGGTCGTGGACGCCCGGGTCGCCGGCGTCGGTGCGGCGGTGGTGGCGATCGTGCTGCGCGCGCCGTTCCTCGTGGTGGTCGGGGTCGCCGCCCTCACCGCCGCCCTGGTCCGGCTCGTCGCCGGGTGACCCGGCCGCGCTGCCCGGTCGTGCCGGGCGCGCTCGGGTAGCATGGCAGCAGCACTGACTCGTGGGGCGTCTTGCGGAAGACCTCTTCCCAGCTCGGCGGCCTCTGGTTCTCGCCGAGTCGTCTCGACCCGTCGGTGCGCGGCGCTGATCGCGCGCGTGGGGCCCCTCGCGCGTGGGAGCCGGACCGGGGCCGTCGCCGGGCCGTTCGACGGCGGGAGGGGGCTCTGCGAGGCCCGGGATTCCCGGCCGGCTGAGCCGGTCGACGCCAGAGCACAGCTAGGGAGAGTCTCGTTGGCACAACGCCAGCAGCGTTCCGGGCCACCCGGGACAGACAAGCGTGGGCAACGTCGTCCCCGCGACAACGACGGCATCCTGCCTGTCCTCGCCAAGGCGGTGCGTGAGGTCGAGACGGGTGTGCAGCGCGGCCGCACCCAGCCGGCGAAGTTCCAGGCCATCGCGCTGCTGGTGCGGGAGGAGCGCGCCCGGGTCAAGGCCGCCGGCTCCAGGGAGGCGGAGCGCGAGGCGCAGCTGAAGCGGCTGGACGGGATCGCGACGATCCTGGCCCAGACCGCGGCCCGCGAGCCTTTCCTGCTGAGCCTGCTCGGCGACGATGCTGACGTCAGCGACGCGGCGCGGAGGCTGAAGCGCGAGATGCAGGTCAGGGGCGGGCTGGAGCCCGACCCCGAGGTCGAGAAACCGAGACCGGCCGCGGCTGCCGTCCGCCGGGAGGGCTCGGTGGCTCCGCAGTCGGTGATGAGCGCGCAGCTGGCCAACCCGTTCCTCGCGCCCGACTTCAGCGGCGTCGAGCAGCGCCGTCTTCGCCAGCGGCGCCTAGCGGGCTGGGAGCTGATCGGGCCGTTGCTCAACTCGTTCGAGCACCCCGAGCCGGGCGCGTCGTCGTGCATGGAGCTGCCCGAGCCGATGACCTCGGTCCGGCTCCCACCGGGGCTCGAGCTGATGCCGCACCAGGCACGGCTGCTCGCAGCGGCGACCGGCGGGCACCGCACGTTCCTGCTGGCCGACGAGCCGGGGCTCGGCAAGACCGCCCAGGCGCTGCTCGCCGCGCAGGCTGCCGGCGCCTACCCGCTGCTGTGCGTGGTGCCCAACGTGGTCAAGACCAACTGGGCCCGTGAGGTCGACATCTGGACCCCTTCGCGCACCGTCACCGTGGTGCACGGCAGCGGCGAGACCATCGACGGGTTCGCCGACATCGTCGTCGTCAACTACGACGTGCTGGACCGTCACGTCGGCTGGATGGCCACCCACGGCTTCCGCGGGATGATCGTCGACGAGGCGCACTTCATCAAGAACGAGAAGTCGCAGCGCTCCCAGCACGTCCGCGAGATCGCCGACCTGATCCGCCAGCGGATCACGCGGCCCCTGATGATGGCGCTCACCGGCACCCCGCTGATCAACGACATCGACGACTTCCGCCCGATCTGGCAGTTCCTCGGCTGGGTCGGGGAGAAGGCACCTGGACCGCAGCTGCTCTCGACGCTGGAGGAGACCGGGCTCACGCCGGCCGACCTCGGCTTCTACCCGGCTGCCCGTCAGGCCGTCATCGATCTCGGTGTCGTACGGCGGCGCAAGGTCGACGTCGCCGGCGAGATCCCCTCCCGGCGGATCGCCGACCTGCCGGTCGAGCTCGAGCCGGCCGCCGCCCTCTCCATCCGCCGTGCCGAGCAGGAGCTCGCCCAGCGGCTCGTCCGTCGCTACGACGCTGCCGTGGCCGCCCGCGCGGAACGGTTCCCCGACGAGACCGTCGAAGGCATCGACCGGGAGCTTGTCGGCAAGGTCGCGGGCTGGGAGCTCGCGGACGCCGGGGAGTCGTCCTCCGGCGAGAACGTCTTCGCGATGGTCCGCCGGATCGGCCAGGCAAAGGCCACTCTGGCTGCCGACTACGCCGCCCAGCTCTCCCGCAGCGCCGGCAAGGTCGTGTTCTTCGCCAAGCACATCGACGTGATGGACGCCGCCACCGAGCTGCTGGAGTCTCGAGGCATCCGCACCGCCTCGGTCCGGGGCAACCAGACCTCCGCCGTGCGTCAGCGCAACATCGACGCGTTCGTCAACGACCCCGACGTGCACGTCGTGATCTGCTCGCTGACCGCCGCCGGTGTGGGACTGAACCTCCAGGTCGCGAGCAACGTCGTCCTCGCCGAGCTGTCCTGGACCAACGCCGAGCAGACCCAGGCGATCGACCGCCTCCATCGCATCGGCCAGACCGAGCCCGTCACCGCGTGGCGGATCATCGCCGCCCAGACGATGGACGCCAGGATCGCCTTGCTGATCGATGCCAAGGCGGGCCTCGCCGCGCGGGCCCTCGATGGCTCCGACGAGGAGGTCGCCTCCTCCACCGACGTCCAGCGCGAGGCGCTCATGGCCCTGTTGACCGACGCCCTCACCGACCGGCAGGGATAGAGCCCGCTCGCTCCGGTCCGGGCGCGCCCGGCAGCCTCAGCGGCCGCAGCGATCGACGCGCTTCCAGGGCCAGTCGGTTTTGAGCCAGCGTGCGACGGCGTCTGCGAGTGGTCCGTCGAGCTCTGCTCTGTCCGCCCGCACCCAGGACTGGACCGTGACGTCCCAGTCCTCGGAGGGCGACGGGTACAGGTAGACGCAACCGATGACGTCGTCGTCGCCCGGGTCGAGGACGGTGAAGGTGAAGCCGGCGCCGCGCGCGAAGTCGTCGGCGTGGCGCCGGAGGTCGCTGAGGTTCCGCTCGAGCGTCATCCCGTCAGGTGGTGGCCAGTTCCCGTCCGGGTAGCCGGGGGTCGAGCGGATGTGCTCGATGCTCGACGTCCAGGCAGCATGATCGGCCTGGTTGTGCTCCGGCCCTAGCGGTTCGAGGTGGAAACCGTCGGTGGCGAGTGAGGTCGGCGGATCGAACCCGGCTGGCACGAAGTCTTCCCCGGTCATGAGCGGGACCGTACTGGCCTGACCAGTCTTCCTGCACTGGAGATACGGGGGGACGGGGGAAACCATCCGGTCGAGCGCAGTCCCCGCCAGTCGGCATGATCCCCGGCTTCTCGGGTAACCGCCCGATGCCGGCTCCTGCACGCCGGCAGGAAAGACGTGTCCGGTGACCGACGGTTTCGCGCTCGCTTTCGGATGGCTCGAGCTCCTCGTCCTGCTCGGGGTCCTCGGCTACTTCTTGCTGAGTGGACGCCGGTGACCGGCCCGGGCCGCCGGGTTGCCGGCCTCAGCGTGACTGCACTGCTCCTCGCCAGCTGTGTCACGCCGGCGACCGGCCACGACTCGTACAGCGACAAGGCCGTCACTTCGGTGCGGGCCGCGACCAGCGAGGTGCAGACGGCGCGGCTCGTCCTGCAGCTGCTCTCGCGGCACCGCATCTTCACCCCGTACGCCGATGAGACCCTGACCGCGAACGAGGAGGCGGTCGGCTCGATCGCGACGACGTTCCGCTCCGTCCAGCCGCCACGCGGTGACGACGAGCTGCGCGACGCGATCGCCGGTCTACTGTCCGACGCCGAGGACGCCGTCGGCCACGCACGCATCGCCGCCCGGCGCAGCGACCCGGTCGGTACCGGCGACGCGGCGGAGGAGCTGCGCGGCGTCGCGGGTGACCTGGCGCGTGCCGAGGAGCGCCTGTCGTGAAGAAGTACTTCGCCGTCGCCCTCGGGGTCCTCACTGCGATCGGCGGCTTCGTCGACATCGGAGATCTGGTCACCAACGCTCTCGTGGGCGCCCGGTTCGGGCTGTCACTCGTCTGGGTGGTCGCCGTCGGCGTCGTCGGCATCTGCGTGTTCGCCGAGATGAGCGGCCGCGTCGCCGCCGTCAGTGGCCGCGCGACCTTCGACCTGGTCCGGGAGCGGCTCGGGCCCCGCGTCGGCCTGGCGAACCTGCTCGCGTCGATGGCGGTGACCCTGCTGACCTTCGTCGCCGAGATCGGCGGCGTCGCCCTGGCGCTCGAGCTGGCGAGCAGCGTCAACGAGCTGCTGTGGGTGCCGCTGGTGGCCGCCGCGGTCTGGGTAGTCCTGTGGCGGGCGAGATTCTCGCTCATCGAGAACGTCTTCGGTCTAATGGGGCTGGCACTGGTCGTCTTTGCTGTCGCCGTGTGGCGTCTCGGGCCCGACTACGCCGCCTTGTGGCACGAGGCGACGCACCCGACCAAGCCCGCCGGCGAGGGGCTGCCGACGTACGCGTACTACGCTGTCGCGCTCTTCGGTGCTGCGATGACGCCGTACGAGGTCTTCTTCTTCTCCTCCGGCGGCGTCGAGGAGCACTGGGGCACGAGGGACCTCGCGACGATGCGCGCCAACGTGTTCGTCGGGTTCCCACTCGGCGGCCTGTTGTCGGTCGCCATCGCCGCCAGCACGGCGCTCGTCCTGCAGCCCGCGGGGATCGAGGTGGACACCCTCGCCCAGGTAGGCCTGCCGGTGGCCGTGGCACTCGGAAAGCTCGGTCTCGCCGTCGCGCTGCTCGGGTTCTTCGCGGCAACGTACGGCGCAGCCTGCGAAACCGGGCTCTCGGTCGGTTACAGCATCTCGCAGTACTTCGGCTGGCAGTGGGGCAAGTACGTGCGGCCCGCCCAGGCCAGCCGGTTCCACGCGACGCTGTTGCTCTGCAGCATCGTCGCTGCCGCCCTGCTGCTGACGACGGTCGACCCCATCAAGGTTACGGAGTACTCCGTCGTGTTCTCGGCGGTGGCGCTGCCGCTGACGTACTTCCCGATCCTGGTCGTGGCCAACGACCCCGACTACATGGGCGACCGGGTCAACGGCCGGCTCGCGAACGGCCTCGGCTCCTTGTACCTCGTCATCATCCTCGTCGCAGCGGTTTCCGCCCTCCCGTTGATGCTGGTCACGAAGGCAGGCATGTGATGGCAGCCGGCAAGGATCCGATAGCGGCGTCCCCGGTGGTGGCGGGCCGTCGGTACGACGCGGCGCTGCACCTGCTGGATCGCCAGCTGGTCGACCCGGACGGCCGACTGGTGGCCAAGGTCGACGACCTCGAGGTCGCCGAGGGCGCCGACCGTCGGATCACCCTTTCCGCGGTCCTGACCGGTCCTGGCGCGCTCGGACCCCGCATGCACGGCCGCCTGGGCGAGTGGATGGTCGCTGTCTGGTCGCGGCTGCACCCGGCGGAGCAGCCGCGACCCGGGAGGATCCCGATGGGCGACCTGGTCCGGGTCGACAGCGCCGTCCACGTCGGCCGCCGCACCGCCGGGCTCGGCGTCGACGGCTCGGAGCGGTGGGTCCGTGAGCACGTCGTCGGGCGGCTCCCGCTCGCCTCCGACGAGGACGAACCGAGCGAGCAGCACCCGCCGACCATGGAGGCGCGACAGGCGCGCGAGCGAGCCGACGACGACGTGGCAGGGCGAAGGCGGATGGTGCACCTGCTCGGGCTTCCGGTCCTCGGACCTGACGGGGTCCGGCTCGGCTTCCTCGCCGATGTGCGCCTCGCGCCGACGTCCGGTGTCGAGGGCGTCTTGCCGCGTCTGGTGGTCGACGGCCTGGTCGTCGACGGCCGTCACGTCGGCTCCATGCTCGGCTACGACCGCCGCGCCCGGCAAGGCCCTTGGCTGCTGCGCCGCATCGTGCGCCGCATTCACCGCAACGCCGGCTACCTGCCCTGGGATGCAGTGGAAACCGTGGACTGGGACGCCGGCGTCGTCAGGGTTCTGCGGTCGGATCTCGATCCCTTGGACGTCGCCACCAGGTGACCGGGCTGGAGGGATCGGAAGAGCTGCCGCCATCACCTCACATGATTGCCCGTACGCATCGGACGACCTGGTCCTCCGAGAGCAGTACATGATCGGCCGCTGGACCCAGGGGGATGTAGGTGTCACTGCTGGTGACGCGCGCCATCCGCCCGGCGTATCCGTCGTCCACCAGGGCAGCCAGGACGCCTTCGCTGACGCCGCCGCTCGAGCGGGTCTCGTCGACTACGACGACGCGTGGATGCCGATGGGCGGCCGCGACGAGGTCAGCGAGCGGGAGGGGGGCGAGCCACTGCAGGTCGAGGACTGAGCAGCGAACCGAGTGTCCGGCGAGTCGGCGAGCCGCGCGCAGGCTCATCCTCACCCCGTTGCCGAAGGTGACGAGCAGGACATCGGGTCCCTCCTGCATCAGCCGAGCGCGACCGAGTTCCTGCTGCCCGCCGTCCCAGGACGACGGCGGTGAGTACGGCGCCAGGAGGCCTCCGTCCCCCACGTCGTACAGATCCCGCTCGTGGTAGAGCGCGATGGGCTCTAGGTAGACGCAGACCCGTCCCTCGGTGGCCGCCAACGCCACACACTCCCGCAGCAGGGCAGGGGCGCTGGCAGGGCCGCTGGGGACAGCGAGCGCGAGCCCTGGGATGTCGCGGAGCACGGCCACGGAGTTGTCGTTGTGGAAGTGCCCGCCGAATCCCTTCTGGTAGGGCAGACCGGCGATGCGAACGACCAGACCGTTCTCGTACTGGCCGTTCGAGAAGAACTTGAGCGACGCAGCCTCTCCCCGTAGCTGGTCCTCGGCGTTGTGCAGATAGGCCAGGTACTGGATCTCGGGGATGGGCAGGCACCCGGCAAGGGCTGCGCCGAGCGCGGTTCCGAGGATCGTCTGCTCGTCCAGCAGGGTGTCGAACACCCTGCCGTGTCCGAAGTGCTTCTGCAGCCGTCGGGTGACGCCGTAGACGCCGCCCTTCCTTCCCACGTCCTGGCCGAAGACCAACGCCTGGGGCCAGGCGGCCAGGACGTCGCGCAGAGCTGCGTTGATCGCCTGGGCGAGGGTGAGCGGAGCCGAGTCCTCGGGCAGCGTCCCGTCGAACACCTTCACCCTGGCCGGGCCGTGGGTCAGTGCTGCCTGACGGGCCCGCTCCGGCGAGCGCGTGGCCAGAGGCGCGGCGACCTCGCGCGCCGACGTCAGGCGGGGCACGCCGTTGGCCAGCCCACGTGCGCAGGCCATCACGTCGGCTCGGACGTTCTCGTAGCGCTCGAGCAGGTCGTCCGCAGTTGCCGCGCCTGCGGCGGTCAGGGCCGTCGCCGTCGCGAGCAGAGGATCCTTGGCGTAGTCGGCGAGGACCTCACGAGAGGACCGGTAGGAGAGCTCGGCATCGGATCCGGCGTGTCCGAGGAAGCGGACGGTCCGTAGGTGCACGATCGCCGGACGGCGCTCCGCGCGGACCGTGTCGGCGACGTCGCGTGTCACCTGGAGGAGGCGGACCGGGTCGTCGCCGTCCGCCTCCCGGTACTCGATGCCGGGGCGCGTGGAGAGAGCCCGGCGGATCCATCCGTCCGGCGATCTGGTGCTGATCCCGAGGCCGTTGTCCTCGCAGACGAAGATGATCGGCATCGGGAGACCGCGGTGCCCGCAGTAGCCCGCAGCGTTGAGTGCTCCGACGGTCGTCGAGTGGTTGGCCGATGCGTCGCCGAAGCTGCAGACGACGACGGCGTCCGACGGGATGGCGGCCTCGGGCGCCAGCTGCTGGCCGAGCGCGAAGGCCAGGCCGAAGGCGCGCGGAAGGTGTGAGCCGATCGTCGAGGTCTGCGGGATGACGGCCAGGTCACGGCTGCCGAACACCTTGTGGCGCCCGCCCGAGATCTGGTCCTCGACCGACGCCGCGCTACCGGTGAGCACGTCCTGGATCGGCGCGGAACCCGGTACCTGTGCCGCCCGAGCGCTGTAGAAGCCGCCGCTGCGGTAGTGCAGCAGCGCCGGGTCGCTGGGCCGCAAGGCCATGGCCACAGCGGCGTTGCTCTCGTGACCGGCGGAGCTGATGGTGTAGTACCCCTGGCCCTGGCCGTGCAGCCAGCGCTGGGCGAAGTCGAGATGGCGACTCTGCACCTGAGCCTCGAACAGGGGCCACAGCAGCGCCGCGTCCGCCTGGGCGTCGCGGTGCGCTGCCCGTGGGAGAGCTCCCGTGCTGAGGGCTCGGACCACATGGTCGTCCAGCTGTTCCGCCACCGGTCACTCCCTTCGTCATCGATGAAAGCCTGACATCGCCCGCTCGACTCCGGGTCGGTACGTCCTGCTAACGTCGTGGCGATCCTGTACGTCGACGGAGGTGAGTCCCCATGAACACAGTGTCCGCTGTGGGTGCTCCCTGCCCTTCTCGATCGTGCGGCTGAGGTAGTCGCAACCAGGAGCGCCCGCCACGCAGGTTGGTGAAAGGCGACTCCATGAACACACCTTCCGTACCTCCACGCTCCATCTCGACGTCGGCGCCCGACCCGCTGGGGTCTGACCAGGGTCAGGCGCGGATCGACGCGACAGGCCGGATACCCGCCGGGGGCAGGCGAGCATTGGTCCTCGGTGGCGGCGGATCGACCGGCAACGCGTGGCTGATCGGCGTCGTCGCCGGCCTGTTCGATGCCGGGCTGGACGTGACCCCTGCCGAGCTGACGATCGGGACGTCAGCCGGCTCGACGGCCGCGGCCCAGGTTGCTGGTGCGACCCCACCGCAGCTGCTGGCCGCGATCCTCTCCGCGGAACCCCGACCGGGGACCGATCCGGCCGGACCTCACCGAGGACGCGCTCCGACGAGGCCGGTGGCAGACCACCTCAAGAGGCTGGAAAGGCTCATCGCCTCCGCTGAGGATGCGGCCGACATGAGACGCAGCGTCGGTGCGTCGGCAGTCGACATGGACGCGGCGTCAGACGGCTCCTGGCACACACAGTGGCGCGCCACCGTTGCTTCCCGCCTGCCAAGTCCGATCTGGCCGCATCGAACGGTGCTCATCACGGCGGTCGACGCCCAGACCGGTGAACCGGTCGTGTTCGACCGCCACAGCGGAGTCGACCTGGCGGACGCCGTCGCCGCCAGCTGTTCCAGTGGCCGTGCCTACCGGATCGGCAACAACAGATACATCGACGGCGGCTATCGACGTAACGAGAACGCCGATCTCGCAGCCGGACACGAGCGAATCCTGGTGCTGTCACCCTTCGGCGGCAGAACACTGCACCCTCCGGAGTGGGGCATGCAGCTCGCCGCGCAGGTCGACGAGCTAAGCGCGGGAGGCAGCAGAGTGGAAGCGATCTTCCCGGACAGCGGCTCGGAGCACCTCTTCGGCGCCGATGCGATGGATTTCTCGCTGCGTCCGCCGGCCGCTCGAGCCGGTTACCAGCAAGGCGGCGAACATGCCCAGCGGCTCGCCGACTTCTGGCGCTGAGCCCACGAGCCTGCCCTCGTGCTGGATCAGGCCGGCCTCGAGCCCTTCCCCACGAGTTCTGTAGCGAGGTCCAGACTGGCGCTACCGAGCGCCTGGAATCACATCATGCCGCCCTGCGGCTGCCCCGCGGCCAGTTCCCGGGTCCACGTCCGGGTCGTTGGTTCGGATCGTCCCGGGCGGCCGGCCCGACAGGAGGTGACTCGACAGCGCGCCGCGGATGGTCTATGCCGAGGGCAGGACGATGGCGGCCATCCTCAGGGGAGACCTCGTGGCGGACGGATCGATGCCCTATGGGGATAGCTGGGTGGCGTACCGGGACTTCGGCGGCCGGGGGCCAGCGGTGATGCTGGTGCACGGGCTGGGCGGCAACCTGGCGCACTGGGGGCGCGTCGCGCCGCTCCTTCAAGACCGGTACCGCTTGGTTGCGGTCGATCTGCCGTCTCACGGAGCCTCCACCGCGCCGCCCGTCTACTCCTTCGATCATGACCTCGGCGCGGTGGACGAAGTTCGTCAGAGATTGAGTCTGGACCGACCCGCTCTGGTCGGGCACTCCTACGGCGGCATGCTCGCGGTCTCGCTCGGGGCCATTCGCCCAGGCGCCTACCGCGTGGTCGTCAACGTCGACGGTCTCGGGTTCGCCCTGGATACCGAGAGGGAGCCGGAGTCGCAACAGGAGGAGCTGTCGGCGGAGGCCTCGGTGAACGATGGCGACGCCGAGTGGCTCGAAACCGAGGTCAGCCGGGAAGTCGAGGAAGCCGCCGCGATCGGATTACGCCTCGACCGCGACGGCGAGATGGTCCGACGGGCGTTCCAGCTGGGCGACGACGGGCGCTGGCACAGCTCGCCCACCATCGACCGCTTCGTCGAGATCGGCCACTTCCTCGATGCACTGCGGCTCATCCCGGCCTACACCGCCAGCTCGTGTCGGACCGTCACGGTGATCGCCGAGCACCGGTACGCCCCGAACGAGGAGGCGGCGGCCAGCTCCCGGCGGCACACTGACCAAGTTCGAGCGGCACTGGTCGCCGCGGGCTCCGAGCTGGACAGCGTTCCCTCCGGCCACTACCCGCACGTCGAGGTGCCTGACGTGACAGCCGAACGGTTCGGGGGATGGGTCGGAAGCTGACTGCTGCTCTGGTGCCGTCAGCCTATGTGACGCCGCTTCCGAAAAGCGCAGAGGTGCACACTCCTGAGCGCCGGGTGCCGCGGCCGCGTCACTCCGGA
>DATHAP010000003.1 GCA_035489715.1 Actinomycetes bacterium | reverse complement strand
CGGTCGAGGCGAACGGGCAGCCGGCCTGCCTGTTCTACCTGCGGGAGGACGGGCGATGGCTGGCCCACAGCCTCGACGTGCTGACGCTGCGCGGCACCCAGGTCTCCGCGTTCACGGCCTTCCTGGACCCGGCCGTCTGCGCCGCGTTCGGCCCCGCAGAGCTGCTGCCGCGCTCCTGACCAGAGTGGACGGGTGGTGTCAGCGCCGGCGGTGCGCACCGGTCGGCCCCGTGGACGAGCCGACGAGTGCGGCGGCCAGGCCAAGGAGGAAGACCGCCAGGAAGACGGCTACCTGCAGGGGCGTCGGGTCGATGTGCAGATGCTCGTCCGCCGCATCTGGCGGTGCCTGGTGCTCGGCCTGGCCGTCAGAACCGCTCTCGGCGGAAGTCTGTGCAGGTGTCGGAGGCGCCACCGCCGCGGCTGTTTCCTCGGCGATCGGCGTGCCGATGTCACCGGGCTGTCCGTCGCCCGAGGAGGCCGTCGACCGCGATGCGAGGAGCACGATATCTGGCCGGTCGTCGGTCAGGACCGATGCGAACCGTCGAGCCGCCGCGGCAACCACGGGCTCCGCTTGCCGTCGCCCCGGAATTGGCTGCCAGCGGTCATCGTCCTGACGGCGCCGGTCGCTGGCGTCGGATGACGAGGTCGCGGCCGGTCGTGACCGTTGCCCGGCCGTCGACGGGGTGGACTGCCGGCCGGTCGGCGCGGCGATCGGACCGGGATCGAAGGGCGCATCCGCCGCGGTGGGCGAGCCGGCCGGGCTCGACGCCGAATCCGCGCTCGGCGCCGGCGAGCCCGGGTCCGGTCCAGCCGTCCCGTCGGTGGTCGCGGACGGTGACCCCGCCGGTTGCGTGCTGGCCGTCGATGACGCCGACGGCGTTCCTGGGGCAGCGGACGAGGTCGCCGACGGGATGGCCGAGGTGGTCGACGGGATGGCCGAGGTGGTCGGCGGGCTGGAGGACGTGGTCGGCGGGCTGGAGGAGGACGAGCTGGGCAAGGTCGTCGGCGGGCTGGAGGATGCGGTCGCGGCTGCCGTCGTCGACTCGTCGCTCGTCGTCGACTCGTCGGCTGCGACCTGACTCGTCGCGACCGCCTGCGCGTCAGGCTGGCCAGGTGCGCCCGGCGCCAGAAGTGATGTGGCGCACAGCCCGACGACCGCCGCCAGCGTGACCGAACCGGTCCAGAACGGCAGGCCGCGGGCAAGCATCGCGCCCACCGTGCGCGCCGCTCCCGGCGCCGGTCTCGAGTGCCTGCCCATGGGCCGATCCCTCCCCTGTGGCGGGGGACCGACACCAGCCTGCGCGGGTACTACCTACTGTCACGCGCGACCGACTCATCGTGCATGGGCCTGTCGGCACTCGGTGCATGGGCCTGTCGGCACTCGGGAAGCTCGGGTCGGCGACTTCGCCGATGCGGCATCAGGCGCCGACGGCTAACTTCGGAGGTGGTCTGCGCCCCGGAGGAGGAGAGATGGCTGCACGGGGGTCCCGTCGTCGGTCGGGGCGCGGCGGGAGGCGTTAGGCACTCATGGCCGAGCACGGGCTCTACGGGCGCGAGAAGGAGTGCGCCACGCTCGACGCGCTCCTCGACAGGGCGCCACGCCTCGGGTGACGCGCTCGTCGTGACCGGCGAGCCCGGGATGGGCAAGACCGCGCTGCTCGGCTACGCGGCCGACCGGGCCGACGGGATGCGGGTGCTGCGCGCCCAGGGCGTCCACGCCGAGAGTCGGCTGCCGTTCGCCGGCCTGCACGCCCTGCTCCGCCCGGCACTGGACCTGCTGCCGGCCCTGCCCACTGCCCAGGCGGACGCGCTGTCCGCCGCCCTCGGCATGGACGAGCCCAAGGGCCAGAGCCGGTTCCTGGTCGCCGCCGGCGTGCTGGGCCTGCTGGCCGAGCTGGCCGACCATGAACCCGTCCTGTGCCTGGTCGACGACGCCCAGTGGATCGACGGCTCATCCATGGACGCCCTGTTCTTCGCGGCCCGGCGCATCGAGTCCGACCGGCTGGCGGTCGTGGTGTCGGCCCGGCTCGGCGAGCTCGAGCCGCCCGGCCTGGCCGAGCTGCGGCTGGACCCGATCGCTCCCGACCAGGCCGACCGGCTGCTCACCGCGCACGCACCGGCGCTGGACCCCCCGTCGCGCCGGCGGATCGTGGAGCTGGCGGCCGGCAACCCGTTGGCGCTGGTCGAGCTCAGCGACGACGTACCCGCTCCGACGACGCCCTCGCCGCCCGGCCGCACGGAGGTGCCGCTGAGCGCCCGCCTGGAGGCGACGTTCCTCGGCCGGGTCCACCAGCTGACGCCGGACGCCCAACGGCTACTGCTCGTCGCCGCATCCGACGACTCCGGGGACCTGCTGACCCTGCAGGCGGCGTCTCGTCCCCTCGGCATCGGTACGTCGACGCTGGCCGAGGCGGAGCGGGCGAAGCTGCTCCGGCTGGCCGGAGAACGCGTCGAGTTCGTCCATCCCCTGGTGGCGTCCGCCGTCTACCAGGCCGCCCTGCCCTCCGAGCGGCGGCAGGCGCACGAGGCACTCGCCGCAGCCCTCCCCGACGACCAGGCCGACCGCCGGGCCTGGCACCGGGCAGCAGCCGCGACCACCCCCGACGAGAGCCTCGCCGCGGACCTCGAGCACACCGCACTCGCCGCCCGCGCGCGGGCCGGCCACCAGGCGGCCGCCGCCGCGCTGGAGCGCGCCGCCGAGCTCAGCCCGAGCCCGCACGAGCGGGCCCGCCGCCTCCTCGACGCGGCCGAGGACGCCTGGGAGGCTGGCCGGGCACCGCAGGCCTCCCGGCTCGTCGACCGGGCCGCCCAGGTCGTGTCGACACCCCTGGTCCAGGGAAGGGTGGCCCAGCTACGCGGGCGCTTCGAGAGCCGCCGGGGTGTCGTCCGGGACGGCTTCGAGATGCTGCTCGCCGCCGCGGACCTGCTCGCCGCCGTCGAGCCGCACCGCGCCGCGGCGTCGCTCGTCGAGGCGCTCGAGGCGGCCTTCCTCGCCGGCGACCAGGCCATGGTCGCCGAGCTGGGGCGCCGGGTCGTCGAGCTGGAGGCCGACGAGGACATGCCTGCGGTCGAGCACGTCACCGGGATGACCCTGCTGCTGGGCGGTGACGTCGAACGCGCCACGCCCTTGCTGCGCAGCGCCCTCGAACGCAGCCAGCACAGCGAGAATCCCGAAGTCCTGCTGATGGCCGCCGTCGCGGCCGGCTACCTGGGCGACGGCGTCAGTCTGGCCCAGTGCTCACGGCGAGCGGTCGCGGTGGCACGCGCCCGTGGCGCGCTCGGCACCCTGACCCGCATGCTGGAGCTCTCGGCCATCGCGGAGGTCACCACCAGCCCCGCGGCCGCAGAAGCCCATGCCTCGGAGGGTCTCGAGCTGGCGCGCGAGACCGATCAGCCACCGGCGGTCGCCATGCACCTGGCCATGCTCGCGACAGTGGCAGCCATCCGTGGCGACGAGCAGGCCACGGTCGAGCACACGTACGCGGTGCGGCGGTTGGCCGCCCGGCACGGCCTGAGCTTCCCGGACTCGTGGGTGCGGAGCATGCTCGCTCTGCTCGACCTCGGCCTGGGACACGCGGAGCGGGCGCTCGAGCGGCTCGAGCAGCTGGCCGTCGACGGTCACCCCGGCGTGCAGCTCACCCACACGCCGGACCTGGTCGAGGCGGCCGTGCGGGTCGGCGAGCCGGAGCGGGCGCTGCCCCTCTTCGCCGCGTTCGAGGCCTGGGCGACCTCCTCGCAGTCGGCGTCGGTCGCGGGCCAGCTGCACCGATGTCGGGCGCTGCTCTCCGACGGTGATGTCGCGACTGCTCACTACGAGCGGTCCGTGGCCGCGCTGTCGCGCTTCGGGCCCTCCCTCGACCGGGCGCGGACGCTGCTGCTGCTCGGCGAGCACCTCCGGCGGGAGCGGCGCCGGGTCGAGGCGCGCCCCCACCTGCGCGACGCGGCCGAGGAGTTCGAGCGGCTCGGCGCCCGGCCGTGGGCCGAGCGGGCGTGGTCCGAGCTGCGGGCCAGCGGCGAGCGGGTTCGTCGTCGCGACGACGACCGGGCGCGACTCACGCCGCAGGAGCTGCAGATCGCCGGGCTGGTCGTGGTCGGGTCCACCAACAAGGAGATCGCGGGGCAGCTCTATCTCAGCCCGCGCACCGTCGACGCTCACCTGCGCAGCGTCTACGCGAAGCTCGGCATCGCCTCGCGGGGCCAGCTGCGCCAGGTCGACCTCGTCGGCTAGCCCGCAGCGGGGCGGTCAGTCCTCGTCGACGACCTGCAGCGCCACCTTGCCGAGCACCCCGCCGCGCAGCTTGGCGCCGAATGCGCGCGGCGCGTCGTACAGCGGGAAGACCGCGCCTAGGACGGGGCGCAGCTCCCCCTCGTCGATGCTGCGGGCCAGCTCGGCGAGGAGGCGGCGGTCGGCCTCCACCACGAACCACACCCACCGCGCGTCGGCTCGCGGGCGCCCGCGTGGGACGCCGCCGACGACCGTGACGAGGGTGCCGCCCGGCCGGACCAGTGGCCAGGAGCGCTGCGCGACGTCGTCACCGACCAGGTCCAGGACCAGGTCCACCGGTCCGACGTCCTCGAACCGCTCGCGGTCGACGTCGACCACCTCCGAGGCACCCAGGTCGTGGAGCAGGGCGGCGCGCCCGGCGGAGCGGCAGGTGCCGATGACCGTCGCCCCGGCGGAGCGGGCCAGCTGGACGGCGAACACCCCGACTCCCCCAGCGGCACCGTGGATGAGGACGCGCTGCCCGTCGCGCAGCCGCCCGTGGACGAACAGCGCCTGCCAGGCCGTCGACGCGGCCAGCGGCACGCAGGCGGCCTCGGCATGGTTCAGGGTCAGCGGCTTGGCGGCGACGTTGCGTGCCTCCACCGCGAGGTAGCCCGCCGCGGCGCCGTCGCGGTACCAGTCCGCCAGCCCGAACACCGGGTCCCCGACGCCGAGCCCGGTCGTGCCGGGGCCGAGGGCGACCACGACTCCGGAGAACTCGTGCCCCGGGATCACCGGGCTGCGGTCCCGGCCGACCCGGTCGGTCCAGGTCGAGGGCCAGCCCAGCTCGGTCGGCGTGAGGCTTGCCGCGCGGACGGCCACCAGCACGTCCCCGATGCCGGGCACCGGCCGCGGCGCGGTCTCGACCGCCAGCCGCGGGGTGCCGGCGTCGACGTACGCCCGGACGGCGGTCATCGACGGTTGTTGCGCCATGGGACGACGGTCCGGCACGTCCCGGCGCGTCGCATCGGCGATATCGCCGAGTCGCACGTCGCGCGACCCGGTCGACCGGCGGACCCGCCCTCGTGGCACTCCGGCCGGCGCATGGCGGCGACCGACCGGCAGGCACCTGCGGCCGCTTTCGACGGCGGCGAAACGACCGATGCGACGGCACCCACGTCGGCGTGACCTTCGGAGCACTTCCCGGAGGAGGCACACCATGTGGCAGCTCACCAAGATGCTCGTCGACGAGCGGCGGCACGACATGCTGCGGCAGGCGCAGCAGTCCCGGCACGTGCGGCAGGCACGGACCGCGCCGCGGCGGCGGCGGAGCCTGGACCGCGAGATGGACCCGGACACCGCCTACCGGAAGCGGTGGGCGACCCTCGGGGTGCTGTGCCTGAGCCTGCTCGTCATCGGGCTCGACAACACCATCCTCAACGTCGCCCTCCCCACGCTGTCCCGCGACCTCGCGGCGTCGGACAGCCAGCTGCAGTGGATCGTCGACGCCTACACCCTGGTGTTCGCCGGCCTGCTGCTCACCGCGGGCAGCCTGGGCGACCGGCTGGGTCGGCGGCGGGCGCTGGGATTCGGGCTCGTCGTGTTCGCCGGCGGGTCACTCTGGGCGGCGTGGTCAGCGTCGCCGGGCGAGCTGATGGCGGCGCGCGGCGTGATGGGTGCCGGCGCGGCGTTCATCATGCCGTCGACCCTGTCGGTGCTGACCAACAGCTTCCGCGACCCGGCCGAGCGCACAAAGGCGATCGGCATCTGGGCCGCCGTGTCCGGCATCGGCATCGTGCTGGGGCCGGCCTGCGGGGGCTGGCTGCTCGAGCACTTCTGGTGGGGATCGGTCTTCCTGGTCAACGTGCCGGTCACGATGGGCGCCCTCGTCGCCGCCCGGTGGCTGGTGCCGGAGTCCCGCGACCCGTCGGCGCCGCGGACCGACTGGGTCGGTGCCGCGCTCTCGATCGGCGGGCTGGCCGCTCTCGTCTGGGCCATCATCGAGGCGCCCTCGAAGGGCTGGACGTCCGAGCCGGTGCTGCTCGGCTTCACCGCTGCAACCGCGCTGCTGAGCGCGTTCGTCGACTGGGAGCGCCGCACGCCGCAGCCGATGCTCGACCTGAGCTTCCTGAGCAGCGCGCGGTTCTCCGCAGCCGCCGTCTCGGTGACGCTGGTCTTCTTCGCGCTGTTCGGCTCGGTGTTCTTCCTGTCGCAGTACCTGCAGTTCGTGCTCGGCTACACCCCGCTGGAGAGCGGTGTCCGGGTCACACCGGTCGCGACGCTGATCGTCGGCGCACCGCTGGCCGTCCTGCTGGCCCGCCGGACCGGCGACAAGCTCGTCGTCACCGCCGGGCTGGCGCTCGTCAGCGCGTCGCTGCTGCTGCTGGCCACGACGTCGGAGACGGACGGCTACGGCCATGTCGTCGTGGTCCTGGTCCTGCTCGGTCTCGGGATCGGCCTGACCATGACCCCGGCGACCGACGCGGTCATGGGCTCGCTGCCGGTGACCAAGGCCGGTGTCGGCTCGGCGATGAACGACACCACCCGCCAGGTCGGCGGGGCGCTCGGGGTGGCGGTGCTCGGCAGCGTCCTCTCGTCCGCCTACGCGTCGCACCTCGGGTCGGACGGCACTCCGGTGCCCGACCGGGCCGACGACGGCATCGGCGCGGCGCTGCGGATCGCCGACCAGCTCCCCGGCGCGAGCGGGGCCGCTCTGTCCGACGCGGCACGCACCGCGTTCCTGCACGGCATGAGCATCGCCTCGCTGGTCGCCGCGGGCGTCGCGGCGGCCGGAGCTGCCGTGGCGCTGGTCTGGCTGCCCGCCCGGGCACCGGTGCCGGCGCCCGACGTGATCGAGCTGCCGCGGCCCGGACCAGCGCTTGACGTAGACAGCGAACGCCCGTTGGAGCTCACCCGCACCGACGCGTGACGCCTCGGCACCGACGTGTCGGCACCCAGACCCATCAGGAGGACCAGATGACCACCACGGCGCGCACCTCGCTGACCGGCACCTACCTGCTCGACCCGGCACGCACCCGGCTCGGCTTCGTCGCCCGCCAGCTCGGCGTGGCGAAGGTACGCGGCAAGTTCGCGGCCTTCGCCGGCGGCATCCAGCTCCACTTCGCCGACCCGGCGCGATCGAGCGCCGAGGTGACGGTCGACGTCGACAGTCTGACGACCGGCAACAGCCGTCGGGATGAGCATCTGCGCAGGCACTTCTTCGACGCCGCGGTGCACCCCCGGATCACCTTCCGCTCCACCGCGGTCGACGTGCTGGCAGCCGACCGCGCGCGAGTCACCGGCGACCTCACCGTCCGGGGCACCACCCGGCCGCTGACCATCGCCGTCGTCCGGACCGGTGCCCTCATCGATTCCGAAGGCAGCAGCCGCGTCCACCTGCGGGGTCGGGCGACCCTCGACCGCCGGGACTGGGACGTCACCTGGCGGGCCGCGGTCGAGGGCGGCGGCGCCTTCGTCTCGAACCGGGTCGCGATCGAGCTCGACGCGGTGGCGGTGCGGGCGCACGGCCCGCTGGTCGGGTAGGCGCACCTCTCCCGGTGGGTTGGCGGGGCTGCGGTGCAGAAAGTGCATCGCACGGCCGCCAGCGCGGGCAGGCGGAGTCAGGCCTCGGCGGCGCGCTGCTGCCTCAGCGTCCGCCAGCCGGCCGTCTCCTGGGTCTCGATCTCCCTGACCCGCCGGAGCAGCCGCTCGTCCCGGCTGCCCGCGTCGGCGTACGGCGTGAAGCCGTGCACGTAGAGCGCCCGCTCGTTGGCCAGCGCCAGGCTGGCGTCGATGAACCGTTGCCAGTTCTCGTGGCTGCTGAAGATGCGACGGATGCCGGTGAGGACGACGACCAGCGCACCGAGCAGCGCGGGCAGCGTCTGGTCGTCGGTCAGCGTCGTCGACACCGGGATCAGCGCGCCCGTGGTGAGCAGGGCGAGCTCGCCAGCCTGGTAGACGACACGGGACTGCTTCGCGTGCCGGCGGTACCACTCGTACGACCGGTCGAGCTCGTCGAGGGCGGAGGTGGTGACCGGTGGCTGCTCGCTCATCGTCACAGCATCGGCCGACTCTTGAAGACCGACAAGCGCGCCGACGCCGCCGAGTGACCGGTGACGTCTTGTCCAGCCCGCCCGATACGGTCGGCGGCGAAGGAGGGTCATGCTCATCACCCATCGCGCGGCGAGCGGTGCCGCGCTCGCCCGCGGCCTCGGCGACGTGCTCGCGGTGCCGCCGGCCGACCCGTTCGCCGCCGAGGTGGTGGCGGTGCCCGCCAAGGGTGTCGAGCGCTGGCTCGCCCAGCGGCTGTCCCACGTCCTGGGTACGTCGTCAGGCGACGGTGTCTGCGCCAACGTGGCGTTCCCCTGGCCGAGCACGCTGGTCGACGAGGCGCTCGCCGCCTCGTCGGCCGCGCACGCCGACACGGTCGAGCGCTGGGCGCCGGCCCGGTCGGTGTGGCCGCTGCTCGACGTCATCGACGCGGCGGTCGCGACGGAGTCGTGGGCCAGGACGCTCGCCCGGCACCTCGGCGCAGCGACGCCGGACGGCGGCGGCGAGGACACCGGCCGGAGGCTCGCGGTCGCCCGCCGGCTGGCCGGGATGTTCGACGACTACGGCCAGTCCCGCCCCGAGATGCTGCGCGCGTGGGCGGCCGGCCGCGACAAGAGCGGCAACGGCGACCCGCTCGACGACGACCTGCGCTGGCAGCCCGAGCTGTGGCGCCGGCTGCGCGACATCCTCGACTCCCCCAGCCCGGCCGAGCTGCTCGACGACGCCTGCCAGCAGCTGCGCGACCAGCCGGCCATGAGCGCCCTGCCCGGCCGGCTGTCGGTCTTCGGCGCGAGCCGGCTCTCGCCCGCTCGCCTGCAGGTGCTTGCCGCGCTCGCCGAGCACCGCGACGTGCACCTCTGGCTGCACCACTCCTCCCCCGCGTTGTGGGACACCGTCGCCGCCGCCCCACCGTCGGTGCGTCGCGGCGACGACACCAGCCGCAGCCGGCTCGCCAACCCGCTGCTCACCAGCCTGTCCCGCGACGTCCTCGAGCTGCAGCAGCTCATCGCCCGCTGCGCCCCGGACGCGCAGACCGTGCTGCACGAGAGCGCCGATCCGCCGGACACGCTGCTCGGCCGGCTCAAGGCCGACCTCGCTGCCGACCGGGTCCGGGCCGACCCGCCACCTCTCGCCGAGGGTGACCGCAGGGTGCAGGTGCATGCCTGCCACGGCCGCACAAGGCAGGTCGAGGTGCTGCGCGAGGTCGTCGTCGGGCTGCTCGCCGACGACCCGACGCTCGAGCCGCGCGACGTGCTCGTCATGTGCCCCGACATCGAGACCTTCGCGCCGATCATCGCGGCCACCTTCGCGATCGGCGCCGAGGACGACGCGGCGCACCCGGCGGCCCGGCTGCGGGTCCGGCTCGCCGACCGCGCCCTGCGCCAGACCAACGCGCTGCTCGCCGTGCTGTCCCAGCTGCTCGAGCTCGGCACCGCGCGGCTGACCGCGAGCCAGGTGCTCGACCTGGCGGGGTCTCCCGCCGTGCGGGCGCGCTTCGGCTTCGACGACGACGAGCTGGAGCGGCTGCGCGACTGGACGGTCGGCGCCGGCGTCCGCTGGGGCCTCGACGGCGAGCACCGCGCGACCTGGCAGCTCGGCGACGTCGAGCAGGGCAGCTGGCGCACCGGCCTGGACCGGCTGCTGCTCGGCGCCGCGATGGAGGGCGACCTGGACACCTGGGGCGCCACGGTGCCCCTGGACGACGTCGACAGCTCCGACATCGACCTGGCCGGCCGGCTCGCGGAGCTCGTCGACCGGCTGGCTGCCGCGCAGCAGCTGATGGCCGGCCGGCACACCGCACAGGCCTGGATGGCCGGCCTCGAGGACGCGGTGACCGGTCTGGCCGCGACGACGTACGACACCTCCTGGCAGCTCCTCCAGCTCCGCACCGAGCTCGGCGACGTCGGTGACGCCGCCGAGGGCAGCACGGCGCTGCTCGGGCTGGCCGACGTCCGGGCGCTGCTGGAGGGCAACCTCGCCGGGCGGCCGACGCGCGCGAGCTTCCGCACCGGCACCCTCACCGTGTGCACCCTGGTGCCGATGCGCTCCGTGCCGCACCGCGTGGTGTGCCTCCTCGGTCTCGACGACGGCGTCTTCCCGCGGCAGAGCACCCGCGACGGCGACGACGTGCTGGCCCGCGACCCGTGGGTCGGCGAGCGCGACCCCCGCAGCGAGGACCGCCAGCTCTTCCTCGACGCGATCAGCGCGGCCGAGGACCACCTGGTCGTCACCTACACCGGCGCCGACGAGCGCACCAACCTGCCGGTGCCGCCGGCCGTGCCGCTCGGCGAGCTGCTCGACGCGCTCGACCGGACCGCGTCCGTGCCCGACGGCAGCAGGGTGCGCGAGGTGATCACCACGCACCACGCACTGCAGCCCTTCGACGCCAGCAACTTCGAGCGCTCACCGGGGTCGCGGCCGTTCAGCTTCGACGCCTTGTCGTACGCCGGCGCGGTCGCTGCGGCCGGCCCCCGCGTGGTGCCGCCGCCGCTCTTCGACGGTGTCCTCCCGCCGCGGCCACCCACCGACGTCGACCTCGGCGACCTGCGCCGGCTGATCACCCACCCGGCGCGCGGCTTCCTGCGGCTGCGGCTGGGGGTCGCCGAGACGCGCGGCGAGGACGAGCCGGCCGACGCGCTGCCGGTCGAGCTGGACAACCTCGAGCAGTGGGCGGTGGGCGAGCGCGTGCTGCACGAGCGGCTGCACGGTCTCGACGTCGCCGACTGCATCGAGCTCGAGCGG
>DATHAP010000002.1 GCA_035489715.1 Actinomycetes bacterium | reverse complement strand
CTGTTGGACCGGCTGGTGAACTCCGGCAGGTCGGTTGTCGTGATCGAGCACCACCAGGCCGTCATGGCGCACGCCGACTGGATCATCGACCTGGGACCGGGCGCCGGCCACGACGGCGGCCGGGTCGTGTACGAGGGCCCGCCGGCCGACCTGGTCGCCGCGGCCAAGACGAAGCGGAAGACGCTCACCGGCGAGCACCTGGCCGCCTACGTCGGCGGCTGACCCACGGTTGGTGGACGCTGACACACCGGTCGGCCGGCGTGTCCGGTGCGGCAGCGTCCACAACGGCCGTCGTCCAAGTGTGTTACGCCGATAACCGACATTATGTCAGGCAACGCTTGTCGGAGCGAGCCCGGCCGCCTTCCCCGCGGTCGATCCAGGTCCAGATCCGCCGGATCCCTGGGTCCCCGGCATCCACCTGCTCTCCACCAGGGCTCCCGACGCTCTCCAAGCCCGGCGGGCCCAACGCGGCGACGCTGGCCGCCATGACGACACCTCCGACGACAACCACGACGCAGGTCCCAGCCCGGCCGGCGCCCCGCAGCAGCCACGGCAGCATCCACGGCAGCGAGGTCGACGCGATCGGCGTCGGCCGGACGGCCGGCCGACGCGATGTGCTGCGCGACGTGACGCTCGCGGTCCGCCCCGGCGAGCTGCTCGCCCTCATGGGGCCCAGCGGAGCCGGCAAGACGACGCTGCTCGAGCTGCTCGCCGGTGTGCGCACGCCCTCGAGCGGCCGGGTGACCCACGACGGGCTCCCCGTCGGCGGAGCCGACGGCTCCGGCCGGGCGGTCGGCTACGTCCCGCAGGACGACATCGTCCACGCCGACCTCCCGCTCCGCCGGACCCTGCGGTACGCCGCGCGGCTGCGACGCGGGCCCGGCTCCCCCGCGCCGGACCCGCTCGTCGACGCGGTCCTGGACGACCTGGGGCTGGCGCACCGCGGCGACGTGCCGGTCAAGCGACTCTCCGGCGGACAGCGCAAGCGGGCGAGCATCGCCGTCGAGCTCCTCGCGGGTCCCGGGACGCTCTTCCTCGACGAGCCCACCTCCGGGCTGGACCCGGCGACCTCCGCGGACGTCCTGCGGCTGCTCCGCCGGCTCGCCGACGACGGCACGACCGTCGTGCTCACGACGCACTCGACCGCGGACGCGGAGCTCTGCGACACGGTGGTCCTGCTCGACCGGGCAGGTCGTGTCGCGTTCACCGGCCCACCGGACGCGGCCGCCGGCTGGTTCGGCGTGACCGGTCTCGCCGAGGTCTTCGCCGTCCTGGCGAGCGACACCGGCAGCGCCCCGCCCGTCCAGCCGGCCGGGCAGCGCCCTGCCCCGGATCCGACTGAGCCGGCCGCGCCGCCAGCAGCCTCGCCGGCAGCAGCCGGCCGGCAGGGCGGATCGGCGGCCAGGGCCCGACGGCGTACGTCCGGCGCCCGGCAGGCGCTGCTGCTCACCCGGCGTAACGCGGAGACCCTCGTCCGCAGCCCGCTCACCCTCGCGGTGCTCGTCGGCTCGCCGGTCCTGGTCACGGTGATGCTGGCGATGCTGTTCCGGCCCGCTGTCGGCGCCGGGGTGCGCGGCGAGGAGGGTCTGGCCCAGGTCGCGTTCTGGACGGCGTTCTCGGGGTTCTTCTTCGGGCTCACCTACGGCCTGCTGCAGATCGTGCCCGAGCTGGCCATCCTGCGCCGGGAGCACCGCGCCGGGGTGGGTGCGGGGCCCTACGTGGTCGCCAAGATGCTCGTGCTGCTCCCGGTGCTCGCGCTGGTGACCGCCGTCATGCTCGGCGTCCTGCGTGGCCTCGACCGGATCCCGGCCGCGGGAGCACCCGGCTACGCCTCGCTGTTCGGCGTCCTCCTGGTCGAGGAGGCAGCCGCCCTCGCCCTGGGCCTGCTCGCCTCGGCCTCGGTCTCGACGGCGTCGCAGGCAGCGCTGGCCCTGCCCATGCTGTGCTTCCCGCAGGTCCTCTTCGCCGGCGGGGTGGTGCCGACCGACGACATGGCAGTCAGCGGTCGGATGCTGAGCCGGCTGCTGGCGAACCGGTACGGGTTCGAGGCCGTGGGGATCGACCTGCGGCGCGCGGTCCACGCCGAAGACGCCGGCGCCGCCGGTTCGGTGGGCGGGTCGTGGGCGGCCCTGTTCGCCCTGACGGTTGCCGCGTCGCTGGCGACGGTGGCGGTCGTCCGGCGCCGGGCCACCTCCCCTGGGCGCCGGTGACCGACTCAGCGGCTCAGTCGGTCAGGGCCTCGCGGCTGCGCTGGGCGTCGATGGGCTGCCCGGCCAGGTCGAAGAGCTCCGCCGCCGAGAGGAACAGCCGCTCCGCCGAGGCCTCGTCCCCCTCGGCCCGGGCCAGGTGCGCCCGAGCCTCGGCCACCGCGCCCTGCCACGCGGTTCCCTGCCAGGCGGCCGCGGACCGCTCGGCCTGGCCCAGCCAGTCGCGTGCCTCGTCCAGCCGCCCGCCATCGATGCAGGCGACGGCGGCCGGCACCGCGATCATGACCTGGCAGAAGAGGCAGGACAGCTGCGCGTCCATGGCCGCCACCGCCTCGTCCACGACCGCGAGCGCGGCCTTCGGGTCCGGTGCCGCCGCGATCAACGTGCCGTAGACCCGCTGCAAGAGGTGTCGTGACAGCGGCGACCAGCGGGCCAGGACCAGGGCCCGGCCGAGCAGCCGCTCGGCGGCGACGCGGTTGCCGGCCGCCAGCTCGACCTCCGCCAGCCGCTGGAGGGTGTGGGCGGTGCCGGTGTCCGCGCCGAGGGCGACGTGGAGGTCCACGGCCTCGGCGAGGCGCGTCCGGGCGAGGTCCAGGTCACCGGCGAGCAGCGCCGCCTCGCCGGCCACGACGACCGCGAAGGCGACCCCCCGCCGGGCCCCGGCCCGCTCGGCCTGCTCCCGTAGCCCGTCCGCGAGCGCCACCACCTCGTCGTACGGCGTCGGGCCGTAGAGCAGGTACTCCGCCACGCACAGGTGCGAGTCGAAGACCGTCGCGGCCAGGCCCGGGTTCTCGCTGGTCGCTCGCATCTCGCGGCGCAGCCGGTCGGACCACTGGCCGCGGTTGTGCGCGATCATCCCCTGCAGCGTGATGACGCTGAGCAGCCGGTCCGGTGCCCCAGGGGCGAGTGCCATCGGCCGGGCCGCCTCCAGCGCGGCCTCCGCCGCGTCCAGGTCGTCGGAGTGGTAGAGCACCATCCCCCGTGCCAGCAGGATGTCGGCGTCGTCGGGACCGCCCGTGGGCTCGAGGCCGGCCAGCGCCTCCTCGGCCGAGCCGAGGTCGCCGGCGAGCACCGCTGCCCGGGCCATCCGCGCGCGCAGCCCGGACGCCTCCCCGGGGTCCGCGGCGGCCAGCGCGTGCCGGTAGGCCGGCACCGCAGCGTGGTCCCCCACGGCCGCGAGCGAGTCCGCGCGCAGGGAGAGGACGACACCGACGTCGGTCCCGGTGGCGTGCGGCCGCACCGCGTCGGTCCAGCGGAGCACGTCGTCGTGCAGGCCGGCCCGGGCGGCCGCCGGTGCGGCCGCGACGACGTACCGGACGGCGAGGTCCGGCTCGCCCGCCGCCAGGAGCAGGTCGGCGACCCGCGCCGGCCGGGCGCCGGCCTCGGTGAGACGTGCCGCCGACTGCTCCAGCACCGTGCGCCGCCGGGCAGCGGGCACCTGCCCGACGAGCCGCTGCGCCGTCGCCGGGTCGGCGAACCGGTGGCCGTCGGACCCGTGCTCGAGGACACCTCGCTGCACCGCCTCCGCCAGCAGACTGTCGGCGAGGTCAATGTCCAGTCCGCCGGCGGCCGCGACGTCGACCCGGTCGAACCGGTCCCCCAGCACGGCGACGTCCCGCAGGGCCGCCATCAGATCACCGGTCGGCTCCGACGTCCGCGGCTCGCCCACGCGCGGCGCCGACGGTGTCAGGTGCGCGACCTCGAGCCCTCGCGCCGCCGGTGCGTCGGACCTGGTGGTCACGACCACGGCCAGCCGGTGGGTCGGCGCCAGCCGGACCGCCTCCTCGAGCGCGGTGGTCGTGTCGGGATCGGCCTGGTCGACGTCGTCGAGGAGAAACACCGCGCCGGCCCCCTGCGCCGCCGTCAGCAGGAGCTCCCGCAGCGCCACCATCAGCCGCGGTCGCGAGCCCGCCTCGGCCCCGGCGGCGACCGTCGCGAGCTCGTCCCGGCAGTCGGGCGAGATCGCCTCGAGCAGCTGCGGCTGGCCCTGCCGCAGCTCGGCCAGGACCGCGGAGAGCTGGCCGGCCCCACCGGCACCGTTCGGCCCGACGGCCGCCAGGACGCGGAACCCGGCCGCTCGCCCCTCCTCCGCCGCCGTCCGCAGGAGGTGGGTCCGGCCCGAACCACTCGGCCCGGACACCTGGACCGCCGCTCCGCGGCCGGTCGCCAGGTCGCCGAGCGCTCGGCGGATCCTCGTCTGGGCCGGCGACTCCCCGGGCGCCGCGCCCCGGCCGGCGGGTTCGCGACCCGCGGCGGGCTGCACGTCGACCAGGTCGGCGACGAACCGGTACCCGCGACCGTGGACGGTCTTGATCACCCTCTGGTCGCGGCCCGTGTCGCCGACGGCCCGGCGGGCGGACTTGATCCGGCTGGTCAGCGCCGACTCCGACACGAACCTGCTGCCCCACACCTGGTCGAGCAGCTCGGCCTTGGGCACCAGCCGGTCGTGGTGGCGCACCAGGTAGGCCAGGACGTCGAACACCTGCGGCTCCATCGGCACCACCTGGCCGTCACGCCGCAGCTCGTGGCGGTCGATGCTCAGCTCGCAGCCGGCGAATCGGGTGGTCACGGCGTCATCGTGCCCGACGCGCGTCTCCATGGCGGCAACTCCCCTACCGGGCCGCGCCTCAAGACCTCGACCGGGACTCGAACGTATGTTCCACTGGATCCATGCGCTGGGACAGCCTACGGCTGGCGGACGATCCCTCCGTGGAGGGCGGCGCCCCTCGTCCGCTGCTCCCCCGCGGCGCCGTCACCCGCACCTTCGACACCCCTGAGTTCCGCGGCCTGACCTTCCACGAGGTCACCTGCCGCAGCGCCCTCAACAAAGTGCCGGATGCGTCGCCGGTCCCGTTCCGCTGGACGATCAACCCCTACCGCGGATGCAGCATGTCGTGCACATACTGCTTCGCTCGCAAGACGCACGAGTACCTCGACCTGGACAGCGGCACCGACTTCGACACCCAGATCGTGGTCAAGACCAACGTGGGCGAGGTGCTGCGCCGCGAGCTGCGGCGACCCTCCTGGGCCGGCGAGCACGTCGCGATGGGCACCAACGTCGACTGCTACCAGCGCGCCGAGGGCCGCTACCAGCTGATGCGCGACATCATCCCCGCGCTCACCGAGGTCGCCAACCCGTTCTCGATCCTCACCAAGGGCGCGCTGATCCTGCGCGACCTCGACCTCCTCACCCGGGCCGCTGACGTCACCGACGTGTCGGCGGCCCTCTCGATCGGGTCCGTCGACCGCGAGCTGCGCGCCCTGGTCGAGCCCGGCGCGCCGCCGCCCCGGCGCCGGCTCGAGGTCGTGCGCCGGCTGACCGACGCGGGCATCCCCACCGGCGTCCTGATGGCCCCGGTGCTCCCCTACCTCACCGACGACGACGAGCAGATCGACGCGACGGTGGCAGCCATCTCGGCCACCGGCGCGACGTACGTCTCGCCGATCGTCCTGCACCTGCGCCCGGGCGCCCGCGAGTGGTGGACCCGGTGGCTGCGCGACCAGCACCCCGAGCTCATCGTCGCTTACGCCCGCCTCTACCGACGCGGCAGCTACGCCGACCCCGACTACCAGTCCGACGTGACGGCGCGGGTCCGCGCGGCCGCCGAGCGCCACGGCGTCGGGCGTACGTCGTCAGGTCGCTGGCGCACCAGCCACGAAGCTGCCCGGACGCGCCGGCCGGGACCGGCCGAGGCCTCCGCGCCGACCCAGCTGAGCCTGCTCTGACTCAGACGGAGCCGGACTCGACCTGGGTGCGCAGCGCCTCCAGGGTGCGGTCGAGGCTGCCGTCGGCGCCGTCGCGGACCAGGTGCAGGCCGAGCCGCACCCGGCTGCCGCCGGTGCCCGGGTCGTCGTCGACCTGGAGCCAACCGTGGTAGTCCGACGAGCCCTCCGATCCCCACTCGACGCGGCGGGTCGACGGATCGGTCCGGAACCAGGCCTCGCCATCCTCGGTGCCCCGGTCGGGCACCACGGCGGTGACGTGGACCTCCTCCGGGCCGGTGCGCTCCGCCGAGGTCATCGAGTCCATGTAGCGGGGCAGGTTGCCCACGTCGCTCAGGTAGTCGAAGGTGCGGTCCGGGCTGCTCGTCACGGTGATGCTGCGCTCCATGGTCGTCATGGCGCGCCCCTTCCCCCGGTTCCCGGTGCGGAACGTGCCTCCCCTCTAGGGTTGCCGGGTGCCCCATGCGTCCTCCGCTCCCGCGCTGCGGCCGGGACCCGAGGTCGAGGGGTGCTTCGTCACCTTGCGGCTGGCCGACCGGGACCACGACCTCGCCGGGGTGCGGCTGCGTCAGGACGTCGGACTCCCCGGGGACCACCTGGACTTCGCCTGGGCCGCGGGCGTCTGGGAGCTGCTCGTGGAGCTCCCCGAGGTGGACCGCATGGAGTACCTCCTCGAGCTGACGGCCCCTGACGGCACGACCACGACGGTCACGGACCCCGGCAACCCGAGCCGGGCCGCCGGTGCGTTCGGCGACAAGTCGGCGCTCGAGATGCCCGGCTACCGGCCCCCGCTCTGGCTGGCTGTCAGGGGGCCGACCGGCCGACGACGGACGGTCACGGTGCCCACGCGGTCGCTGGGCGAGGACCTCGACGTGGTGCTCTGGAGCCCGGCCGGGCTGCAGGACGACCGTCCGGCTGCCCTGCTCGTCGTGCACGACGGGCCCGAGTACGACCAGCTGGCCGACCTGACGACGTACCTCACGGCCTGGACCGGCAACGGCACCCTGCCTCCGCTGCGGGCCGCCCTCATGCCGCCCGGACCGCGCAACGACCGCTATTCGGCGGACGGTCCCTACACCCGTGCGCTCTGCCTCGCGGTGCTCCCCCGGCTGCGCGACGAGGTCGCGACCACGGCCATCGTCGGGATGGGTGCCAGCCTCGGCGCGCTGGCAATGCTGCACGCGCAACGGCAGGGCCAGTGCCTCGATGCGTTGTTCCTGCAGTCCGGCTCGTTCTTCCACCCGCGCCACGACGCGCACGAACGACGGTTCGCGCAGTACGACCGGGTCGTCCGGTCGGTGGCCGCCGTGCTGCGCTCCGAGGGCCACCCACGGCCGGTGCCGACGGTCATGACCTGCGGGACGGTCGAGGAGAACCTCGCCAACAACCGGATCATGGCCCGCGCCCTGTCCGCCCAGGGCTACGACGTGACGCTGCGCGAGGTGCGCGACGGCCACAACTACCCGGCGTGGCGCGACGCGCTGGACCCGTGGCTGACCGGGCTGCTCCGCGAGGTCGCGCGGTGACGTGCCGGCCATGAGGTCGCTGGAGCTGACCTCGGCGGTCAGCGGCTTCCGCGGCCAGGTCGTCGTGCACGGCCACTGGGGCCGGCCGGTGCTGGTCTTCCCGTCGGAGGGCGGCTCGGCCTGGGACTACGCCGAGCACGGCATGGTCGACGCGGTCCGCTGGCTCCTGGACGCCGGCCGGGTGAAGCTCTACTGCGTCGACTCGGCCGACGCGTTCACCTGGTCCGACCGTTCCGTGCCGCTGGAGGAGCGGGCCCGCCGCCACGACCTCTACGAGCGCTGGGTGCTGGAGGAGGTCGTGGGCTTCGTCCGCGACGACTGCGGCGGCCGCAGCGACCTCGTCGTCACCGGCTGCAGCCTGGGCGCCTTCCACGCCGCCAACCTCGCGCTGCGACATGCGGAACTCGCACCGCAGGCGCTGTGCCTGTCCGGGTCGTACGACCCCTCCGAGTGGCACGGCTGGGGCGAGCGGGGTGAGGCGGCCTACTTCCACAACCCGACCGACTACGTCGCCAACCTGGAGGGCGGGCACCTCGACTGGCTCCGCTCTGCGGTTTGCCTCGTGCTGGTGGTCGGCCAGGGCGCGTGGGAGGAACACCCGACCCGCGCGCTGCCCAGCACCCACCGGCTGGCGGCCGTCCTCGCCGACAAGGGCATCCCGCACGAGCTCGACGTGTGGGGCCACGACGTGCCGCACGACTGGCCGTCGTGGCAGCGCCAGCTGGCGCACCACCTGCCCCGCTTCTGCTGACCGGCTCTCAGAACGGGACCAGGGTGGCCAGCAGGCCGGGTCGACGGCCGCGACCGGAGAGCGCGCGGCAGAACTCGACGGCGTCCAGCTCCAGTGGCTCCGCAGCACCCGGCTGGGTCGCGTTGAACAGCCAGCTGCCACCGGCCGGCCCGGTGAGGGTGAGGGCGACCGGGCGACGGTGCCGGGCGGCCCACTCCGCCGCCACGTCGGCCACGAGGACGCCGTCGTGCCCGGGGGTGAGCTCCATAGGCCGTTCGGTCGCCTCGGCGATGTCGCTGCGGTGCATCCAGGTGTCGCGGGTGAGGATCACGTCGACGAGGTAGCCCACGGTCCAGGTCTCGAAGGCGGCGCCGCCGGGGTCGACCGGCTGCCGCGGCATGGGCAGCTGTCGCACCGGCCACGGCGTACGTCGTCGTCCGGCGGCCGCCCGCGGCCCGACCTCGGCCAGCCGGGCGACGAGGTCGGCCGGTGCCCGGTGGACGTGCTTGCGTACCTGCAGAGCCGTGAGCGCGTCGATGAAGAGTCCACCTGCCTTGCCGGCCGCGCGGCCCTGCCGCACCCGCTCGGGCACCGAGGCAGCGAACTCGGCCATGCCGAGCACGTGGGCGGTCATCGCGTGCACGTCCCAGTCCGGGCAGGCCGTCGGGGCGGTCCAGTCCGACGGCCCGAGCTCGCGCACCTGCTCGGCGTAGCGCAGGTACTCGTCGGCGGCCAGCCGCACGGCGGTCGGCCGGTCCAGCGCGGGCCGGCGGCGGGCGGTGGAGGTCATCGACGCTCCGTGTCGATGGCGGTCACGACGGCGCGCCGACGGGCGCGTCGTGGCCCGGCAGTGCCGGCGCCGGGATGTCACCCAGGAGGCCTGCCGGCGCACAGCCGTAGCGCTGCTCGTAGACGTCGGCCATCGCGCGCAGCAGGGTGGCGCAGTCGCCCTCGAACGACGAGCCGTGCATGACCGCCAGCCGGGCCGGCTCGAGGTCGGCGATCCGCCGGTAGGTCTCCGGCACCGCGGGCCCGAGCGAGGTCTGGTGGAACAGGTCCTCCGCGGCGATGGCGGCCTCGAGGATGTCGTCACCGGTCACGGCCGGCCCGTCGCCCAGCTGGGTCATCAGGTCGCCGAGGAAGAGCGTGCGCGTCTCCTGCTCGAAGAACATGTGGGACTCCCAGTTGTGCGGCACGTGCGGGGTCGCGATCTCGACGACCCGGCGGGCGAGCGACGCGCCGCCGAGGTCGAGCACCTCACCGTCCTCCAGCGCCCGGGGCGTCCGGGGCAGCTGGTCCTGCAGCGAGAGCATCACGCCGAGGGAACCGTGCGCGACCTGCGCGTGCGGCGCGACCTCCAGGAACTCGTCGACGGCACCGCATTCGTCGGCCTCCAGGTGCGAGAAGGCGATCCAGCGCAGCCGCTCGACGGGCATGACGCGCTCGACGGCCTCGCGCACCGACGGGAACAGCTGACGCATGCCGGTGTGGTAGAGCAGCGGCTCCTCCGCGTCGACCAGGAACTGGTTGAAGGTGAAGCCGGTCGGCCCGACGTCGGGCACTAAGGTCGAGATGCGGTAGATGCGGTCGGCGATCTGGTCAACGCGTGCGGACACGGCGGTTCTCCTTCGGATGCAGGGACGTGGTGAGCGTGACGGCGCCGTAGTGCCGGGCGAACATCGCCACGAGCGTGGGGAGGGCCGAGGTGAAGCGGCCCTCGGCCAGCGGCTCCCCCGGCGCGTTGGAGAGCTGCTGGCTGATGACGCCGGAGATGAGCACCGTCCAGTCCCGCTGGACCTCGTCGATCTCGGCGTCCGCGCGCAGCAGGCCGTGGTCCTGCAGGTCGGCGAACCTTGCCCGGGTGAGCTCGACCAGCTCGACAGCCGGGGCGTAGGCCTCGGCCGACGGGGCGAAGCCGGGCACCGGGCGCCAGAACAGCAGCGCGGTGTAGGCGGGGTGCTCGACGGACCAGCGGACGAAGGTCTCGGCGACGTGCAGCAACACCTCGTCGAGCCTCTGGTCCTCCGACCGGCCCAGGTCGTCGGACCGGACGTGGTCCAGGACCTCCTGCGCGCCACGGGCGAACAGCGCGTCGTAGAGCGCGTGCTTGGACGGGAAGTACACGTAGAGCGACGGCGGCCGGATGCCCATCCGCCGCGCCACCTCGCCCACCGAGAGGCCCACGACGCCCTGCTCGGCCATGATCTTCGCTGCGACGTCGACGACCTCGGCGATCGTCTCCTGCCGGCGGCGCTGACGGCGGTCGAGGGTGGTGGAGACCGAGGTCATGACCCGAGGATGTCCTAACGGTGTTAGGACGTCAAGGTATCCGTCGGAGATTCTTCGGCTAGTCCGATCCGAGAGGCAGCACCAGCACGGCGAGCAGCCGGTCCAGCTCGGCGACCGGGTCCCCGGTCAGCCCGGTGTGCACCGGGCCGGGCTGCACGACCGTGCTCCGCGGCGCGGTCAGCCACCGGAAGCGCCTCCCCGGGTCCTCTTCCCCCGCCGGTCCGGCGTCGTCGACCCCGTCGCACACCCCGGCCGCCGTGCGCAGGGCGTGCTGGACCGCCTCGGCGTCGGCCGTCGGGTCCAGGACGCGCAGCCGGTCGCGGTCCAGGTGCACCCTGGCCCCGAGGAACGCCCGGGCCTGGCAGTAGAGCAGGACGCCGGCGTTCATGGACTCGCCGCGCTCGACGCGCGGCACAACGCGCAGCACCGCGTACTCGAAGCCGTCCCGGCCGGCGGTCACGACGCATCCCGCAGCGTCCGCAGCGCGGGCAGCCACTGCTCTCGGGCAGCCAGCCGGGCGGCCAGCTGGGCGACGTACGCCTGCCGCACGGCCTCGGGCCGGTCGAAGCCGGGCTCCCCCGCCAGCCACTCGTCGGGGACGTCCCCGGCGACCCGAGCGAGGAGGTCGTCGGTCACCAGCGGCGCGAGCCCGTCGTCCGCGGCGTCGACGTCGGCGGCGACACCGGCGAGCGCGTGCGTCGTGGCGTCGTACGGCCGGGTGGTCCACGCGTCCAGGCCGCCCCACGCGTGGTGGAAGATCAGCGCGGCCCCGTGGTCGATCAGCTGCACCGCGCCGTGCCAGAGAAGCATGTTGGGGTTCCGCCAGGACCGGTCGACGTTGCCGATCAGCGCGTCGAACCAGAGGATCCGGCCGGCCAGCGCCGGCTCGACCACGCGCGCGTCGACGTCCAGGGCACCTGGCAGGTAGTCGACGCCGAGGTTGAGCCCCGGGCTCGCGCGGAGCAGGTCCTGCACCTCCTCGTCCGGCTCGGCCGAGGCAAGGCCGGGGTCCACGTCGACGAGGGCGAGCTCCGGCGTCGCGAGACCGAGCCCACGAGCCAGGCCCGAGCAGAGCACCTCGGCGACCAGGGTCTTGCGCCCCTGCCCCGCTCCGACGAACTTGACGACGTACGTCCCCAGGTCGGCGGCCTCCATCAGCCCCGGCAGCGACCCGCCCTCGCGCAGGGGCGTGACGTAGCGGGTGGCCGTCACTCGCCTGAGCACGGCCACCAGCCTAGGGTGCTGGGACCGTAGGACGCCGACGGAAGGGACGCCGATGACCGCCAACCGTCACCTGCTGGGACTCCTGCTCGGGACGGAGGACGACTGGCCGCGGGTCTTCGAGGACCTGGTGCGGCGGGTCGGCACGGTGACCGACGGATCGGGGGCGGAGCACGCGTACGACGTCGAGCGCATCACGATCGAGCCCTTCGACCTGCGCGACCACCCGGCCTACGACCTGGTGATCGACCGGCTCGCCTACTGGTACTACGTCCCGCGCGAGTGGCTGAAGAAGGTCGCGCTGATGGACGGCGTCTACCTGATGAACTCGCCGTTCACCTTCCAGGCCATGGAGAAGCACGCCGCCTACTGCGCGATGATCCGGCTCGGCCTGAAGGTGCCCGACACGGCGCTGGTGCCGTACAAGAACCCGGTCGACCACACGAAGTACGCCTACACCGCCGCCCGCTACAACCAGCCGTTCGACCTCGACGCGATCGCGGACAAGATCGGCTACCCGTTGTTCATGAAGCCGTACGACGGCGGCGCGTGGCGGGGTGTCTCGCGCATCCGCAACGTCGACGAGCTGCACCGCGCCTACGACGAGTCCGGCGAGATGTTGATGCACCTGCAGGCCTCGGTCGAGGGCTACGACGTCTTCGCCCGGTCGCTGTCGATCGGCGCCGAGACGATGGTGATGCACTTCGACCCGGACCAGCCGATGCACGCGCGCTACTCCGTCGACCACGACTTCCTCTCCCCCGAGGTCGGCGACGAGGTGGTCACGATCGGGCGGATCGTGAACTCGTTCTTCCGCTGGGAGTTCAACTCCTGCGAGACCCTCGTGAAGGGCGGCGCCGTCCACCCGATCGACTACGCCAACGCGTGTCCCGACGTGGCGATCACCTCCCTGCACTACTACTTCCCGTGGGCGATGAAGGCCCTGGTGAAGTGGTCGGTGTTCTGCACCGCCACGGGACGGGTGCCGTCACCGCACGTCGACAGCGCGCCGTGGTTCGCGATCGCCGACCGCACCGACCTGTCGTACGACGACAAGCTGGCCGCCTGCCGCGGCCTGGCGGACTCCTACTTCGACACCGAGCGCTACCAGGACTTCTGCGCATCGCGGCTAGGTGACCTGGACGAGGCTGCGCTGGAGTACTTCTCTGGGCCGGACTTCGACCGGGTGCTCGCCGACACGGTCACCTCGACGTTCCCGGCGCACGAGCACGAGAAGTTCGTGCCCCACTACCGTGGGCTGGTCGGCGCCTGGTGCACGGACGAGGCCCGCCGCCTCGGCTAGCTGCGCAGCGTCACGGGCGGTGACCCAGACGCGAATAGCCCGACGTGGCCATGGCCGAGGCCGACCGGGGCGGGGCACGGTGATCGTGAGGCTCGGGGGCCGTTCTCACGACGCAACAGGGGGTTACCGATGACCCGTTCCGCCCGTGCTCTTGCCCTCCTCGGCTCCGCCGCCCTCGTCCTGGCGATGCCGGTGGCCGCCCACGCCGGCAAGCCTGTCGAGAAGTCCGCTCCCTACTCCGGTACCGACTCCTTCGACGAGCCGGACTTCTGCGGCATCGCGGTGCATTTCGAGGTCGAGTTCAGCGGCGTCTCCAAGGTGCTCCCGGTCAAGGACTCCGACGGCCAGGCCTTCCTCGGCTTCGACAACTACGAGGTCAGCGAGATCATCTCCACGGAGCACGGCTGGATCCGCACGTACGGAAACGGCGCCTTCCACGAGCAGCATGCGACCCAGGTCGAGGGGAACGTCTGGGAGTTCGCCTTCATCGACGCCGGGAGCTTCCGGGTCTACGACGCCGACGGCACCCTCTTGCTGCGGGCCACCGGAGTCTTCAAGGCGAGCGAGCAGTTCGACACGCTCGGCGACTTCCAGCCCGGGGCCGTCCCGGTCGAGCCCAGCACCTTCCAGGTGCTCGCCGACAACGGCCAGAAGATCTCGGACAGCGACTTCTGCGACGCCGTGCTGCCGGAGCTGACCTGACGGATGCCCCCGCGCCTGAGGCCCTACCGGGTCGGCCAGGTGTGAACCGGCTCGTTGGAGTGCATGTGCTCGACGTAGCCGCACATCATCTGGCGCAGCGCCTCGGGCCGGTCGTGGTCCTCGAACAGCCGGTGGAACGTCGCGGCCTGCCACGACGCGCCGTTGACCTCCTTCAGGCACCGGCCCTCGATGATGCCGAGCAGCCGGTCACGGTCCGACGCGGCGACGCCCCACTCGTCCAGGCCCAGGTGCGCCATGGGCAGCAGGTGGCGCAGCACGAGCTCGGTCGCCGGCACCTCGCCGATGCCCGGCCAGTAGATCTTGGCGTCGATCCCGTGGCGTGCCCCGTTGTGGAAGTTCTCCTCGGCGGCGGCGAAGGACATCTGGGACCACACCGGCCGGTCGGCCTCGGCGAGCACCTTGACCAGCCCGTAGTAGAAGGCGGCGTTGGCCAGCACGTCCACGACGGTCGGACCGGCGGGCAGGCAGCGGTTCTCGACCCGCAGGTGCGGCCGGCCTCGGACCACGTCGTAGACCGGCCGGTTCCAGCGGTAGATCGTGCCGTTGTGCAGGCGAAGCTCCCCCAGCTGCGGCACGTCACCCCGGTCGAGCACCTCGACCGGGTCCTCGTCGTCGACGATCGGGAGCAGCGACGGGAAGTAGCGGACGTTCTCCTCGAAGAGGTCGAAGATCGAGGTGATCCACCGTTCGCCGAACCACACCCGCGGTCGCACGCCCTGCGCCTTCAGCTCGTCCGAGCGCGTGTCGGCGGCTTGCTCGAACAGCGCGATCCGGGTCTCCCGCCACAGCTCCTTGCCGAAGAAGAACGGTGAGTTGGCGCCCAGGGCGAGCTGCACGCCACCGATCGCCTGGGAGGCGTTCCACTGGGCGGCGAACGTCTCCGGGTTGACCTGCAGGTGCAGCTGCACGCTGGTGCAGGCGGCCTCGGGAGCGATGGTGTCGGCCGTCGTCGCGATCCGCTCGATGCCGTCGATCGCCAGCTCGATGTCCTCGCCGCGGGCCGCGAAGACCTGCTCGTTGAGCAGGGCGTAGCGCGGGTTGGCGCTGAAGGTCTCCTCGGTGAGGTGCTCCGGTCGCACGGTCGGCAGGATGCCGATCATCACCACGTCCGCCCCGACGTCGTCGGCCAGGTCGTCGGCGTGGTTGAGGCTGCTGCGGACGTCCGACTCGAGCCCGGTGAAGACCTCGCCCTCGAGGCGCTTGGGCGGGATGTTGATCTCGATGTTGAACTGCGCCAGCTCGGTCTGGAAGTCGGGGTCGGCGATCAGGCCCAGGACCTTGTCGTTGACCATCGCCGGGTCGCCGGACTGGTCGGTCAGGTTGAGCTCGATCTCCAGGCCCATCGAGCGCCGCTCGACGTCGAAGCGGGACTCCGAGAGCATCCGCGCGAAGACGTCGAGGCACCGGCGCACCTTCAGGCGGTAGCGCGCGCGGTCCTCGCGGGTGAACCGGCGGTCCGCCACGTCCTGCCCCATGGGGGTTCCCTTCCCGGGCTGCTGTGGGCACAACCTCGCACACGCGGGCGACACGCCGCCAGCACCGCCGGGGTTGTGTCCAGCCTCCGCCATACCGTCGTGGCATGCGCCTGCTCCACACCTCCGACTGGCACCTGGGCCGGTCCTTCCACCGGGAGGACCTCCTCGGGGCGCAGGCGCGCTTCGTCGACTTCCTGGTCGAGACCGTGCGCTCGGAGAAGGTGGATGCGGTGCTGGTGGCCGGCGACGTCTACGACCGGGCCCTGCCGTCGGTCGACGCCGTCGCGCTGTGCAACGACGCCCTGCGCCGGCTCGCCGGCACCGGAGTGCGGGTGGTGCTGATCAGCGGCAACCACGACTCGGCCCGCCGGCTGGGGTTCGGCGCCGACCTGATCGACGCCGCGGGCATCCACCTGCGCACCGACCCCGCCTCGGTCGGCGACCCGGTGCTGCTGCCCGACCCGGCCGGCGGCGAGGTCGCGGTCCACGCCCTGCCCTACCTGGAGCCCGACGCCGTCTGCGGAGCGCTCGAGTCCGAGCGCAGCCACGGGGCCGTGCTGGCGGCGGCGATGGCGCGGGTCCGCGCCGACCTGGCCGGTCGGCCGGGCACCCGGGCGGTGGTGATGGCGCACGCGTTCGTCACCGGTGGGGCCCCGTCCGACAGCGAGCGCGACATCAGCGTCGGCGGGGTGGGCTCGGTGCCCGCGGCGACGTTCGCCGGAGCCGACTACGCAGCCCTCGGTCACCTGCACGGCGCCCAGCGGGTCGCCGAGGGCGTCCACTACAGCGGCTCCCCGATCGCCTACTCGTTCTCCGAGGAGCACCACCGCAAGGCGGTCCTGCTCGTCGACCTGCCGGCCGGCGGCGGCGCGGCCGTGGTCGAGCACCTCCCCACACCGGTCGGGCGGCCGCTGGCCCGGGTGACCGGCACCCTCGACGACCTGCTCACCGGCGACCGGTGGGCCGGCCACGAGGGCCACTACCTGCAGGTCACGCTCACCGACCCGGTCCGCCCGCGGGAGCCGATGGAGCGGCTGCGGGCCCGCTTCGCCCACGTGCTCGTCCTCGGCTTCGCCCCCGACGGCGGCGCCGAGGGCCACCT
>DATHAP010000001.1 GCA_035489715.1 Actinomycetes bacterium | reverse complement strand
ACCGACGTGGTGGACGCGATCGCCGCCGCCCGAGCAGTCCTCAGCGGTGAGGCATCCGGCCGGCCGAAGAGCCACGACGGCGCCGTGGAGGCGTTGCGGGCTCTGAAGATCGTGCACCGCAGCGCGAACAAGTCACGAACTCAGGCGCTGAATCAGATGCGTGACCTGATCACCACCGCCCCCGACGAGCTGCGCACCGAGCTGCGCGGTCTGCGCCGTCGGCAGCGCCTCGCGGTCTGCGCTGTGTTCCGGCCCGGCGACCGCGACGACCTGGTGGCCATCACCAAGTTGACGCTGCGCACTCTGGCCCGGCGGATCGCCGACCTCGACGAGGAACTCGACGTGTTCAACGCCCGCCGGCGGCGCATCACCCACACCCTGGCCCCCCAGCTGGTCGCTGCGCACGGCATCGGCCCGGACACCGCGAGCGGACTGCTACTCGCCGCCGGCGACAACCCAGACCGGCTCGGCAGCGAACGGTCCTGGGCCGGGCTTCTTGCTTCGAACCCGATCCAAGCGTCATCCGGGAAGACCACCCGACACCGGCTCAACCGCGGCGGCGACCGGCACGGCACCAGCGCACTCTGGCGGATCGTGGTCGTCCGCATGGCCAGTGACCCGCGCACCAAGGCCTACGTCGCCCGACGCACCAAAGAAGGCCTCACCACCACCGAGATCATCCGCTGCCTCAAGCGCTACGTCGCCCGAGAGACCTTCGACCTACTGCCCCGAGAACTCCTCCATTGACAGTAGGAGCATCACTTCTGCGCGCCCTTCTCGCGGCAGATGAGTGCTTACCGGTTGTCATTGTTAAGCGCCACATGCAGGAGGAGTCTGTGAATCATGTCCCAGCCATTCATCATTGCGCCGGAAGATCGGCCACATCTGGATCTGGCCCACTCCCAGGTCAAGGTCCTGGCCACGTCGGTTCAAACAGGCGGCGACTTCACTCTCATGCAGACCCACACCGAACCGGGGGGCGGCCCACCCCTTCACCTGCACCGTGATGCGGCCGAGGCGTTCTTCGTGCTTCAAGGCGAGTTCTTGATGTACATCGATGACCACCAGGCTCTTTGTCCAGCGGGGACCTTCGTGTACGTCCCACGAGCCACGCCGCACACCTTCAAGGTGGTGTCGGACACACCTGGCAAGAAGTTGAACCTCTTTTCGCCCGCCGCGATGACCGAGTACTTCGAGGAGATGGCGGCCGCGCACAAGACAGGATCCGTGACTCCGGAACTGCTGCGCGAGATCGCCGCCCGTTGTCACATGGAGGTCCTCGGTCCAGTTCCGGATCGCTCCCTCTGAGAAGTCGGCTCATTGGCATGAGGGTGCATCCAATCGCGCTGTTCACGTTTGCGTCCTATCGCCTCACGTTTGCGTCCTATCGCCGCGAACGCGAACAGATCTTCACGCCATGATCATTCAGCCGATGTGCTCCATCGCCACTCGCCACACGCCGTCAGGTTCCTTGCGCCAGACGAGCATGCCCCGCACCTCGACCGTCGTCGGTTGGTCCTCCGGCCCGCTGAGCCAGGACGCCTGGGTCCACACAACCGCGAGGTCTTCTCGTCCCTCCGTGCGGAGTGGCCGAATCGACATCGACCGCAACGGCCGCATGGATCTGGCCATGGCGAGCAGTGGCTCGCGCCCCACAGCTGCGTGCTCGCCGCCTCCGTCGAACACGGCGTCCTCGGTGTAGTCGAAGACCCATGTTGTGGGGTCGCCCGCTTCGAGCGCGGTTTCGAGTCGACGCTCAGCGTCGCGGATCTCGGACTCGTCGAAGGTTGCTTGCGGATCCATGGCCACCCATCCTCTGGACCCGAGCCTGCAGTCCTAGCCGACGCAGCGGTCGTCATCAGCATTGTTGCGCCCGATCGCGCTCTGCAACAGCCTGCCGCGCAGCTACTCAGCTCGGGTGCGGCGACGCGAGGTCCGCTGTGTCTTTTCCGCCGCGAGGGTCGCGGGCTTCCCCTGAGAGCGCGTCTGCGGCGTCGGCCGGCTGGGCTTCGTAGGGCGGTCCTATCAGACATGTGGGGACCGAGCGGTAGTGGCACCCCTCTGTGTCGAGGGCTTGGCCGTTCCCGTTGCGTTTATGGTGCGCCGGTCCTCGTCCTCGTCAAGCAGACTGCGCTTGACGAGGTCTGCGGGTCGGCGCGTTTCTAGGGTGCCGGGATCGGGCCGGGGAACGCTTCTCTGGCCGGTCGTGGGCGGGCGTATCGTCGGGGCTGACGGGTCCGGGCTGTGGCCTATCCGAAGTGCTGATCACTGGGGATCGGTCAGCCGCGCTGGATGACAGAGCCGCCCCCATCTGCCCTCCCGGGCCCGTCCTCACGGTGTCGCGGCGGTCGGCGTCGGCGAGCAGCTGCCGGTAGACGCTGTCGCTGATCCGCCGCTTCAACGCCCGCAACGCCTCCTTGTTCGTTTTCGCCTCGTCGAGCTTGCGCAGGTAGAACTCGTGGCCGGGCCCGGGGTACCGGGCCTGGGTGATCGCAGCGATGTGCAGCGCATGGTTCAGCCGCCGGTTCCCGCCGAGGTTGACCCGGTCGTGGGTGTCTCCGCCGCTGCCCCACTGCGCCGGCGCGGTGCCGTTGTAGGCGGCGAAGTGGTGCCGGCTGGCGAACCGGGCCACGTCGGCGACCTCGCCGATCACCATCGCGGCGTTCACCGGCCCGATCCCGACCAGCTCGGTCAACGTCGACCGGCTGGCTGCCACCGCGGCCCGGATCTCGACCTTGATCGCGGCAAGGCGCTTGTCGATCGCGACCAGGTCCGCGAGCTGGTCACGGGCCAACGCCTTGCGCAGCCGGGCCACCTCATCGACCGGTCGGATCCCGCCCGGCAGCACCGGGCTCGACTGGCGGTCAGCCGGCGGGATGCGCCGCCGGGGATCAGGATCACCAGCTCGCGGTGCAGCCGGCAGACCGCCTGGGTGCGCAGCCCGACCAGCTCCCGGCGCCGCTGACTGAGCAGCCGCAGCACCTCGGCCCGCTCATCACGGACCACCGTCGGCAGGTCCTGGGTCCGCAGCCCGACCAGGGCGATCGAGTAGGCGTCGGTGTCATCGGTCTTGCGCCCGGAGTTGGTCGCCAACGCCCGCACCAGCGAGGACTTGCGGGTCGACACGTCCAGCACGGTCTCCCCGCCGGCCACCAGCCGCTGAGCCAGGTTCTTTCCCCCCGTTGCAGCCCTCGACCGCCCAGGTCCGCCGCGGGAACCGGCGGGCCAGCCCCATCAGCGTCCGGAACCCGCTCGAGCTGTGCTCGATCGTCTCCCGCGCCAGCACCGCCTCGGTTTCGTCTAGGACCACCACCGCGTCGATCCGCTTGTGCGGGTCGACCCCGATCACCACCCGGTGGACAGCACCCAATGCCGGTGCACCACGCTGGCCGGCGCCGCGCCGACCTGCTCGACCTGGTGGGTGATCCAGTCCTCGACCTCCTCCCGGGTCACGGCCACGGCCGAGAGATGGCCGAAGGTCCCCTCCAGGTGGTTGCGCCAGGTCGCTTCCCGGCGCTCCACTTCGGTCAGCTTCACCTTGTTCCGCGGCACGCGAACGGCGCGCTGGTGCGCGAAGTAGTCGCCCGCGACCTCCGCCATGGTCACCGTCCTACTGGTCGCCGTCGCCGTCGTCGCCGTGGTCGCCACTGGTGGCGCCTGCCGGCCCGACGGGTGGTAGCCCTCGCCGGGCGTCCAGCCCGGCGGCCACCGGTTGCCCGCCTCCTCGACGTCGACCCGGAACGCCTGGGCGCGCGCCTCGTTCTGCGCGGTCGTGCCGGCCGCGAAGGTCTCGCTCTGCCAGGTGCTGCCCCGGCCGCCCTGGCGCCACTTCACCTGGACGGTGGTGATCCCGTCGGTCTTGGGGACCCGCCGCACCGGTTGTGCCATCTCGATCTCCTCAAGCCCCACGGCGGAGCCCGGCGCTCCACCTCCGGCCCGGGAGTCGGTACCTGCGGTGGCGAAAGGAACCTCGGTGATCCCGCGGTGATCCCACAGCGGGAGCACGAAGGCCCTCCGACCGCGTCGCCGCAGGTCAGAGGGCCGGATTCGGTGCCCCGAGTGGGATTCGAACCCACACTGGACGGTGTTTGAGACCGTTGGCTCTGCCAGTTGGCCTATCGGGGCCGTCCACACTGCGGCGGCCAGTCTGCCATCGCGGCGCCCCTCGATAGCCTCCCGCCCGTGAAGCGCGTGGTGATCGCGGAGGACGAGGCCCTGATCCGGCTGGACCTGCGGGAGATGCTCGAGGAGGAGGGCTTCGAGGTCGTCGCGGAGGCGGGCGACGGGGAGGAGGCCGTGGCCCTGGTCGAGGAGCACCGGCCGGACCTGGTCGTGATGGACGTCAAGATGCCGCGGCTGGACGGCATCACCGCGGCGGAGCGGATCGCCGGTGCCCGGCTGGCCCCGGTGGTGATGCTCACCGCGTTCTCCCAGCGTGAGCTGGTCGAGCGGGCCCGCGAGGCGGGGGCGATGGCCTACCTGGTCAAGCCGTTCGGCAAGGCCGACCTGCTGCCCGCGGTCGAGATGGCGATGAGCCGGTTCGACGAGCTGACCACCCTGGAGCGCGAGGTGGGCGACCTGCGGGACCGGCTGGAGACCCGCAAGCTGGTCGACCGGGCCAAGGGGCTGCTCCAGCAGCGCTACGGGCTGGACGAGGCGGCGGCCTACCGGTGGGTGCAGCGGACCTCCATGGACCGGCGGATGACCATGCGCCAGGTGGCCGAGCTGGTGATCTCCGACGGCGGGAGCTGACCCCTTCCAGGAACGCGGCCCGGCCCGGGCGGTGTGACGGTTGTGGCCTTCAGCGACGATTTTAGGTCACGACTTGGCAACGACGCGGCACCCATTGGTGACCCACCGGCGCGCCAGAACGCCAAGGTTCGGTAGGTTTCCGGGGTCAGGAAGCCCCCTGATGCGGTTGCTGCCTGCTCTGTGAGCGCAGACCGCGAACCCTGAGAAGGAGATGGTTCATGATCCGCCCCACCCCGTTCTGGCGGTCGGTCGCGGTCCTGGGTGTCGCCGGCCTCGTGCTCACCGCCTGCGGTGGCGACGACGGCGACGACACGACGGCCGAGCCCAAGGACGACACGTCGAGCTCGGCGGCCCCGGCCGCCAAGGGCGACGGCACGCTCAAGATCGGCACGCTGCTCCCGCAGACCGGCTCGCTGGCCTTCCTCGGCCCGCCCGAGTTCGCTGGTGTCGACCTGGCCCTCCAGGACATCAACGACGCCGGTGGCGTCAACGGCACGCAGGTCGAGAAGGTCGACTCGGACTCCGGTGACACCTCCACGGACACCGCGTCCCAGTCGGTCGACCGTCTGCTGTCGAACAACGTCGACGCCGTCGTGGGCGCTGCCTCGTCCAGCGTCTCCCTGTCCGTCATCGACAAGATCACCGGTGCCGGCGCCGTCGAGATCTCGCCGGCCAACACGTCGGACGAGCTGACGACGTACGACGACAAGGGGCTGTACTTCCGCACCGCCCCGCCGGACGTCCTGCAGGGCCGGGTCCTCGGTGACCTGATCCTCAGCGACGGCAACTCGACGGTCGGCATCCTGGCGCTGCAGGACTCCTACGGCACCGGTCTGGCCGAGAGCACCACCAAGTCGATCACCGACGGTGGTGGCGAGGTCGTCGAGACGGTCGTCTACGACCCGAAGGCTGCAAGCTTCTCGTCCGAGGTCGGCAAGATCAAGGCTGCCGACCCCGAGGCGATCGCGGTCATCGCGTTCGACGAGACCAAGAAGATCATCCCCGAGATGGTCAAGCAGGGCATCGGCCCGGACACCAAGAAGATCTACTTCGTGGACGGCAACCTCGCCAGCTACGAGAAGGACTTCCCCAAGGGCACCCTGGACGGCGTCAAGGGCACCCTGCCTGGCGTTGCGGCCTCCGACGAGTTCAAGACCCGGCTGACCGACCTCAAGCCGGACCTGTCCGAGTTCGCCTACTCGCCGGAGTCCTACGACGCGACGATCCTGGTCGCCCTGGCCGCCTCGGCGGCGGGTGACGACTCGGGTGAGGCGATCGCTTCGCAGATGCAGGCAGTCAGCGAGGGCGGCACGAAGTGCACGTCCTACAAGGAGTGCGTGGACCTGCTGAAGGACGACGAGGACATCGACTACGACGGCGTCAGCGGTCCGGTCGAGTTCAACGACGCGGGTGACCCGAGCGAGGCAACGATCGGCATCTACCAGTACGGCGCCGACAACAACTACACCTTCCTCGAGGGCAAGGCCGGCAAGATCTGATCTGACTCGGATCTTCCTCCGGGAAGCAGCACGTCGCAGAGGGGCTCGGCCGTCACGGCCGGGCCCCTCTGTCATGCCCGCGGCTGGGGGAGGCCGTCGCGATCACCTTGGTGCGCGCCCTGCCACTCATGCCAGTCGATGATCGTTTGCGACGGACCGCCCCATGACAGGCCGACCGCACGCGTGTCGCACCCACCGGCCGTCGCAAACGATCAAGAGGGGCGCGCGAGGCCGTGCGGGTCAGGCCTTGGCGAGGGTGCCCAGGTAGAGCTCGATGACCTTGGGGTCGTTCGAGAGGTCCTTGCCGCTGGCCGTGTAGGCGTTGCGGCCCTGGTCGAGGACGTAGCCGCGGTCGCAGATCTGCAGGCAGCGCCGGGCGTTCTGCTCCACCATGATCACCGAGACACCGGCGCGGTTGATCTGACGGGTCCTGACGAACACCTCGTCCTGCAGCGCGGGGGACAGGCCGGCCGAGGGCTCGTCGAGCAGCAGCACCGACGGCTCCATCATCAGCGCCCGCCCCATCGCGACCATCTGCCGCTCGCCGCCGGACAGGGAGCCGGCCCGCTGCGCGCGACGGTCGCCCAGGGCAGGGAAGAGCCCGGTCACGAACTCGAAGGACTTCTTGAACTTCTTGGGGGACTGGTACACCCCCATCTGCAGGTTCTCCTCGATGGTCAGGCTAGGGAAGACGTTGTTGGTCTGGGGCACGAAGCCCACGCCCTGCGAGACCAGCTGGTTGGCCTTGCGCCCGGTGATGTCCTCGCCCCGCAGGTAGATGGTCCCGCTGTTGACCTTGACCAGCCCGAAGATTGCCTTGAGCAGAGTCGACTTGCCGGCGCCGTTGGGGCCGATGATGCCGACCAGCTCGCCGTCGTTCACGTAGAAGTCGCAGCCGTTGAGGATGTTCACTCCTGGCACGTAGCCTGCGACGACCTCGTCGGCCCGCAGCAGGGCGTTGCTGGCGGCCGCCTCGTGGGCCGAGCGGTCGCCCTGGGAGATCGTGTGGTCGCCGGCACTCTTGACCGCTGCGTCCTGCTCGGCGCCCGCTGGGGTGCCCGGCTGGTCGGCGGGCTGCTCGGCCGGCTCACCGTCGGCCGGCCCCCCGGTCCCGGCAGGCTGGTCGATGCTCACGCGCCCTCCTCCTTCGCTTCCTTGTCGGCGCGCTCCTTCTCGAGGGCCTCCTCGGCCTCGGCCAGGATGCGCTGCTCGTCCTCCTCGGTCAGGGCGGCGTCGTGGTGCGAGCCGAGGTAGGCGTCGATCACCCGTGCGTCACTCATCACCGAGTCCGGTGGTCCCTCCGCGATGATCTGCCCCTGGGCCATGACGATGACCCAGTCCGAGATGTCGCGGACCATGTCCATGTCGTGCTCGACGAAGAGCACGGTCATCCCGTCCTCGCGCAGGTCCTTGACGTGGCCGAGCAGCGACTGGGTGAGGGCCGGGTTCACGCCGGCCATCGGCTCGTCGAGCATGACCATCTCGGGCTCGACCATCAGCGCTCGGGCCATCTCGAGCAGCTTGCGCTGCCCCCCGCTGAGGCTGCCGGCGAAGTCTTCGCGCTTGGCGTCCAGCTTGAACCGCTCGAGCAGGTCGTCGGCCCGCTCGGTGATGTCCCTCTCCTGGTTGCGCCACAGGCTCCCGAACAGCGCGGTGAAGACGTTCTCGCCCTTCTGGCCGGTCGCGCCGAGGCGCATGTTCTCGATGACGGTGAGCCTGGACAGTGCCTTGGTCAGCTGGAACGTGCGAACCATGCCTATCCGCGCCACCTTGTGCGCCGGGACTCCGGCCAGGGACTTGCCGGCGAAGGACCACGAGCCGTGGCTGGGCTGGTCGAACCCGGTGAGCAGGTTGAAGAAGGTGGTTTTTCCTGCACCGTTGGGGCCGATCAGCGCGGTGATCGCACCGCGCTGGATCTCCACGTGCTCGACGTCGACGGCCGTCAGGCCGCCGAACTGCCGCACGACCCCCTCGGCGACGAGGATCGGGTCCGGCTTCTTGGCGCCCGGCTCGTGGGGAACGTCGCGCAGGGCTGCCGCCGCGGCGTCCCGGCGGTCCCGCCGGGAGCCGGACTGCGGGCGGGTCTCGGCCGTCGGCTGCCCGGTCGGCTGGTCAGCGGGCATCGAGCGCGATCTCCTTCCGGTCGCCGAAGATCCCCTGTGGCCTGAAGATCATCAGCAGCATGAGCCCCAGGCCCACCAGCATGAACCGGAACTGGCCGACCTGGGTGTTGTTGATGACCGACGACGAGACGTACCCGGCGTCGATCGCCTCGTTGAGGACGTTGTCGGTGAGCGACAGCAGGACCCAGAAGATCATGGCGCCCACGACCGGCCCGCCCACGCGCGCCGCACCGCCGAGGATGAGGATGGTGTAGGCGAAGAACGTGGTGTCGGTGCCGAAGATATCGGGCTGGATGGAGTTCTGCCCGAGCCCGTAGATGAACCCGCCGAGGCAGCCGAGCACACCGCCGATGATCAGGCTCTGCATCTTGTAGGCGTACACGTTCTTGCCGAGGCTGCGCACCGCGTCCTCGTCCTCGCGGATCGCCTTGATCACCCGGCCCCACGGGCTGCGCATGAGCAGGTACACGACCAGGCAGGACAGGCCGATCAGGATCCACCCGACCGTGAGCACCCACATCTGGCGCTCGTTGAAGCCGAAGGACCCGATGTTGTAGTTGCGCTCGGGGAAGGGGTTGAGGGCGTAGAAGTCGGCGGAGAACGACTGCCGGCCGTCGGAGCCGCCGAACGTGTCCTCGAAGGTGACGGAGCGCACGGTGAGCCTGATGATCTCGGCCGCGGCGATGGTCACGATCGCGAGGTAGTCGGCGCGCAGCCGCAGGGTCGGGATGCCGAGCAGCAGGGCGAGCAGGACCGCCGCGATCAGCCCGATCACGATGCCCAGCCACAGCGGCAGGTCGAACGACTGCACGGTCACACCCATGCCGTAGGCGGCCACCGCGAGGAAGCCGGACTGCCCGAAGTTGAGCAGGCCGGTGTAGCCGAAGTGCACGTTCAGGCCGATCGCGGCGAGCGCGAAGACGACGGTCTGCAGCCCGATGGAAGCCTCGAGCGCGTTGACGAAGATCCGGGTCCAGTCCATGGCAGTCGCTCCGTCCCTAGCCGACCCGCTGTGCGCGGCCGAGGATGCCCTGCGGCCGGATGAGGAGGATGATGATCAGGATGCCGAGGGCGCCCACGTTCTTGAGCTCGACCGGGATCCAGAGCGTCGACACCGTGATGAACAGCCCAACGACGATGGAACCGACCAGGGCGCCGTAGGCCGTGCCGAGCCCGCCGAGGGTGACGGCGGCGAAGATGAGCAGCAGGATCTGGAAGCCGGTCTGGAAGTTGATGCCCTGCGCCAGCCCGAGCAGGATGCCGGCCAGCCCGGCGAGCGTCGCCCCGCCGATCCAGACGACCCGGATCACCCGGTCGACGTCGATCCCGGATGCGGCCGCGAGGGCCGGGTTGTCGGAGACGGCACGGGTGGCCTTGCCGATCCGGGTGCGCTGCAGCGCGAGGATCGTCCCGATGAGCACGACTACGGCCACGGCCAGCGACCAGTAGTCCCGGGCGGCCAGGTCGATCGGGCCGAGGTCGATGCCCTTCTGCCCCTGGTAGTCGGGGTACTGCCGGGTGTTGCCGGTGAAGATGTAGAGGTAGAAGTAGCGCAGGAAGATGCTGAGCCCGATCGAGACGATCATGGCTGCGATCAGGCCGGTGCCTCGCCGTCTCAGCGGTCTCCAGAGCCACGCGTCGTTGGCCCACCCGAAGGCGGCGCACAGCACCAGGGCGATCGCGGCTGCCGGGAAGAACTGGAGACCGCCGAAGTCCGGCAGGAACGGCAGGTTGCCCGTCGATATCCACCAGGTGAGGAGCGCGCCGAGGGTGACCAGCTCGCCGTGCGCGAAGTTGGTCAGGCCGGTCGTACCGAAGATGAGGGAGAGACCCACCGCGGCGAGCGCGAGGATCAGGCCGAAGCGCAGGCCCTCGGCCGTCAGCTGGGCGGCCTGCCCCCACTTGCTCTGCACCTGACGGGTGCTCTTGCCGAGGGCGAACAGCACCGGCTTGTCCTGACCCTCGGCGACCGGCACCTTGAGGCTGTCGGCGTCAGGGTTGCGCAGGGTGACGCCCTTGGGCAGCGTGTCCTGGTCGAGGGTGACCGTGAAGGTCCCCGGCTTGCCGACCTCGACGGTCCAGCGGCCCTGGTCGTCGGACGTCGCGGACTCGTTGATGCCGCCCGGCCCCTTGACGGTGACCTTGACGCCGGGGACCGGCTGCAGCTCCTTGCCCTTGGCGTTCTTCAGGAACCCGAAGATGGACTCGCCCTCGGCCGCGGCCGGTAGGGCGCCGAGCCCGACCATGACGACGAGTGCGGACATCAGCGTCGCCAGGAAGACAGCGACTCTCGTGCGCACCAGGGCACCTCCGGGGCGAAAGGCTCGTTCGTTCCGATGTCGGGGCAGATCAGGGTCGTTCTGTCATCGCTCGGACAGGTTGGGCGTCGCCGTGGCCGGGAGCATAGTGCCCGCCCGGTGCGCCGGGTGGGCAGGTTCCCCGGGACGGCCCGGCGCAGCCATCGGCGCCGCCCTCGGTGCCGACGTCACCACGAAGATCCTCTAGAGAAACGCGGCGTTGTGGGCGTAGTGTCCGCCCCGGCTGTGCGGGGCAGCCTCCCGACGGCGTCCCCGCCGCCACGAGCACCGGGGGCCTGTCTCGACCGTGACGGGAGGAGTGCGGTGACACGACCCGGTGTCCTAGTGCGAGAAGCCGGCCAGGACGACCTGCCCGCCCTGCTGGCGATGTGGGAGGAGCTGCGGGTCATGGGCAGCCGGCTGGAACGCGTCATGCCGGCGTCCGACGAGTCCGCGGTCCTCGACCGGCTGGACGCGGTCGACAAGGACCCGTGCTCGCGTGCCTTGGTCGCCGTCGTCGACGGCGAGGTGGCCGGCATGACAGTCCTGAGCGTGACGCCGTACGCCCCTCTGTTCGACCAGCGCGCGATCCACGCGCACTACCTCCACGTCCGCGACGGCTTCCGCCGGCAGGGCGTCGGGAAGGCGCTGCTCGCCGCCGCCGTGGCGTTCGCCGACGAGACGGGCGCCGAGCACGTGATCACCAGCGTCCTCCCGCAGATGCGCGACACCCAGCGGTTCTACGCCCGGCTCGGCTTCGGCCCGGTGGTCGTACGTCGCTCCGCGCCGGTGAGCATCCTGCGCCGGCGGCTGGCCGGTCCGGGCGGCGCGGCCGAGCACGTCCTGGCCAGGCGCCGCACCCTGCGCCGGGTCCGGGCGGCGGTCGCCCGCACCGCCGACCAGACGCTCTGAGCTCAGGCGCCGGGCGCCGCGTCGCGGAGCAGGCAGGTGATCCGGGACGTGCAGATCCGGCGGCCGTCCTCGTCGGTCACCTCGACCTGGTAGGACACGACCGTCGACCCGGCGTGCACCGGGACGGCGACGCCGGTCACCCGCCCGGAACGGGCCGCCCGGTGGTGGCTCGCGTTGATGTCCAGACCCACTGCGATCCGGTCCGGACCGGCGTGCAGGGCTGCCCCGATCGACCCGAGGGTCTCGGCCAGCACCACCGACGCACCACCGTGGAGCAGGCCGTAGGGCTGGGTGTTGCCCTCGACCGGCATCGTGGCCACCAGCCGCTGCGGTGAGGCCTCGACGAACTCGATGCCCATGCGCTCGACGAGGGTGCCCGGGCTCATCGCCCGCACCGCGGCCAGCAGCTCATCGGGGGTGGGTGACGTCACGACCGGGATCGTAGGCGTGTCGGCGCGCGCGACTAGGGTCAGGACCGTGACGGACGCCCCCGCCGACCCCCCGACGACGCGCAACCGGCTGCTCCTCCTCGACGGCCACTCGTTGGCCTACCGCGCCTTCTACGCGCTCCCGGTCGAGAACTTCTCGACCACGACCGGCCAGTCGACCAACGCCGTCTACGGCTTCACGTCGATGCTGATCAACCTGCTGCGCGACGAGCAGCCCACCCACGTCGCCGTCGCGTTCGACGTGTCGCGCAAGACGTTCCGCAGCGAGATCTTCGCCGACTACAAGGCCAACCGGACGTCCAGCCCCGACGAGTTCCGCGGCCAGGTCGACCTGGTCAAGGAGGTCCTCGCGGCACTGCGCATCCCGTCGCTGGAGGTCGAGGGCTACGAGGCCGACGACGTCATCGCCACCGTCACGACGCGGGCCGAGCGCGAGGGCTTCGACGTCATGATCTGCACCGGCGACCGCGACGCGCTGCAGCTGGTGAGCGACGCCGTCACGGTGCTCTACCCACGCAAGGGCGTCTCGGAGATGTGGCGCTTCACGCCCGAGACGATGGCGGAGAAGTACGGCCTCACGCCGGCGCAGTACCCCGACTTCGCGGCCCTGCGCGGCGACCCGAGCGACAACCTGCCCAACATCCCGTCGGTGGGGGAGAAGACCGCGACCAAGTGGGTCGTCGAGTTCGGCGACCTGGACACCCTGGTGGCCCGGGTCGACGAGGTGAAGGGCAAGGCCGGCGACGCCCTGCGCGCCCACCTCGCGCAGGTGATCCAGAACCGGCAGCTCACCGAGCTCGTCCGCGACGTGCCGGTCGAGGTGATGCCCGGCGACCTCGCCCGGGCCAACTGGGAGCGCGACGAGGTCCACAAGGTGTTCGACGCTCTGGAGTTCCGGGTGCTCCGCGACCGGCTCTACGCGACGGTCGAGTCGGCCGAGCCCGAGGCCGAGGAGGGGTTCGACGTCCAGGCCCGGGTGCTGGAGACCGGCGAGCTGGCCGGCTGGCTTTCCGAGCACGCCTCCGGCGATGCGCGGATCGGTGTGCACATCTCCGGGTTCTGGGCGGCCGGCAGTGGCGACGTGGTGGGCGTCGCGCTGGCCTGCAGCACCGGAGAGGGTTCCTGGTTCCAGCCGAGCGACCTCGACGAGGACGACGAGAAGGCGTTCGCCGCGTGGCTGTCCGATCCCGCGCAGCCCAAGGCACTGCACGACGCCAAGGGCCCGGGGCTCGCCTTCGCGGCGCGCGGCTGGGAGCTGGCCGGGGTGACCAGCGACACCGCGCTGTCGGCGTACCTCGCGATGCCCGACCAGCGCAGCTACGACCTCGCCGACCTCGTGCTGCGCTACCTGCGCCGCGAGCTGCGCGCGGAGGACGACGGCGGCGGCCAGTTGTCTTTCGACGGGCAGGACGAGGTCGCGGCCGCCGAGGCCGACGTCGTCCGTGCCAAGGCGGTCCTCGACCTCGCGGACCGGCTCGACACCGAGCTGGAGGCCAAGGCGGCCACCCGGCTGCTGCGCGAGGTCGAGCTGCCGCTGGTCCACGTGCTCGCCGAGATGGAGCGCACCGGCGTCGCCGTCGACCAGGACCACCTGGCGTCGCTGGAGTCGAAGTTCGGCTCGGCGGTCAAGGACGCAGCTGACGACGCCTATGCCGTGCTCGGCCGCGAGATCAACCTCGGGTCGCCCAAGCAGCTGCAGACCGTGCTCTTCGACGAGCTCGCGATGCCCAAGACCAAGCGCACCAAGACCGGCTACACCACCGACGCCGACGCGCTGCAGACGATGTTTGCGCAGACCGGCCACCCGTTCCTCGAGGCACTGCTGCGCCACCGCGACGGGACCCGCCTCAAGGTGACGGTCGACGGGTTGCTCAAGACGGTCGCCGACGACGGGCGGATCCACACGACGTACAACCAGATGATCGCCTCGACCGGGCGGCTGTCGTCGACCGACCCCAACCTGCAGAACATCCCGATCCGCACCGAAGAGGGCCGGCGGATCCGGGAGGCGTTCGTCGTGGGGCCGGGCTTCGCGTCGCTGATGTCGGCCGACTACAGCCAGATCGAGATGCGGATCATGGCCCACCTCTCCGAGGACGCGGCGCTGATCGAGGCCTTCCACTCGGGCGAGGACCTGCACGCGTTCACCGCGTCGCGGGTCTTCTCCGTCGAGCCGGCCGACGTGACGATCGAGCAGCGGGCCAAGATCAAGGCGATGAGCTACGGCCTGGCCTACGGCCTGTCGGCCTTCGGGCTCTCCCGCCAGCTGGGCATCGGCACCGACGAGGCCAAGGGGCTGATGGACGAGTACTTCCTGCGCTTCGGCGGCGTGCGCGACTACCTGGGCGACATCGTCGGGGAGGCCCGCCGGTCCGGCTTCACCGAGACCATCCTCGGGCGCCGGCGCTACCTGCCGGACCTGACGAGCGACAACCGGCAGCGCCGCGAGATGGCCGAGCGGATGGCGCTCAACGCGCCGATCCAGGGGTCGGCGGCCGACATCGTCAAGGTCGCCATGCTGCGGGTCGACGCCGCCCTGCATGCCGAAGGATTGCGCTCCCGGGTGCTCCTGCAGGTGCACGACGAGCTCGTCGTCGAGGTGGCGCCGGACGAGGCCGAGCCGCTCGAGGCGCTGCTGCGCCGCGAGATGGGCGCCGCTGCCGAGCTGTCGGTCCCTCTGGACGTCTCGGTGGGCGTCGGCCGGACCTGGCAGGACGCCGGCCACTAGCAGTGGACCGAGGAGGTGCATTGATCACGCTGATGTGATCAACTCCGGCCAGCGTTCGGGGCGGTGGGTGACTGGACGGTCACTCTCAGTGGCAATCCCGCGGCATTTCATGGCAGTTTGCTGCCCGCCCTTCACCTGGGTGGCCGTCGTGCTTACCGTCAGAGGGCTCGTCAGTCGCCCACGGGGAGGATCCGCACCACATGCCGCTCGGTCCGCTGCGCCGTCCGTCGGCCGGCCTGCTGCGCCGTCCGTCGGCCGGCCTGTGCCGCCACGGCGTGCCGCTGCTCGTCGCGGCGTCCCTGCTGGTCGCGGGGTTCGGCATCACCGAGGGCCCGTGGCCGCGGCCGTTCGCCGACGACCGGGCGACGGTGACCGCGGTGCCCGAGAACGGCCGGCTGGGCGGCGACATCCCGGACGGCATCCCCGACCCCCGCCTCGACCAGCCCGAGGCGACCGGTGCGCACCCGGTGTCCTACCCGGTCGGCACCAGCGCGGTGCGCTCCGCGGTCGCCCGCGAGCTGCCGGGACCGGACACGGCCGACCTGGCCCTGCCGGCCCGCGTCCTGCAGGCCTACCGCAGCGCGGCCGCGTCCCTGAGCCGCTCCGACGCCGGATGCCACCTGAGCTGGCCGCTGTTGGCCGGCATCGGCAAGGTCGAGTCCGGCCACGCGTACGGCGGCGCCGTCGACCGCCACGGCGACACCCTCGAGCCGATCCTCGGCCCGGTGCTCGACGGCGGGCCCGGTGTCGCGGCGATCCCGGACACCGACGACGGCCGGTGGGACACCGACGACACGTGGGACCGGGCGGTCGGCCCGATGCAGTTCATCCCGTCGTCCTGGGTGATCCACGGAGCGGACGGCAACCACGACGGGCGTCGGGATCCCAACAACGTGGTCGACGCCGCGCTGGCTTCGGGCGGCTACCTGTGCACCGATGACCGCGACGTGGAGGTCGAGAAGGATCGGCGGGCCGCCGTCTTCAGCTACAACCACTCGTGGGACTACGTCGACCTCGTCCTGGCTTGGGCCGACGCCTACGCCGGTGGTACGCCGGTGCTGACCGGCTCGCTCGGCGCCCTTTCCGACGACGACCCGAGCGGTCGCCACCGCAGGCCGGGCGGCGGTGATGGCACCGCCGACGGCAGCACGGACGACGAGGCGGTCGCCGCGATCAGTGCCCCGGCCAGCGCAGCGCCGGTCGCCGAGCAGACCGGCGAGCCGACGGCGGCAGGGGGCGGCGGGACGACCCCGGAGCCCACCGGCTCCACGGGTGCCGAGCCGACGACGAGCACCGCCACCGCCGATCCGACGCCCGACTGCACGCCGACCAGCAGCCCGTCCGACTCGACGACACCCGAGCCGACGGACACCGCGACGGCCGAGGCGACGACCACCCCCGACCCCACGGACACGGCGAGCCCCGATGCCTCCGGCACGGCCGACCCGAGCGGCACGCCCTCGCCCAGCGACACCCCTGCCTGCGGCTGAGATGGCCGCATCCCACCCGCTCCGCAGCCTCACCTGGTAGAAACACTGCGTCCCGCAGTACCTGCCGGTAACCGGAGCTGACGTGAGCCGACGTGTGACGAGGCTGGCCCCCACGGCGGTGGTCGCCCTCACGATCCTGTTCGGCGTGGCCGGCTGCGGTGGTCAGAGCGCCCAGCTCGACGCGCAGGAGCGTGAGCGGTCGACCGAGACCGACGTGCCCTTCACGTCCTGCGACGACGCGAAGTGCACGGGGGAGATCGACGGTGCGGCGTACGAGATCCAGATGCCGGACACCTGGAACGGCACCCTGCTGATCTACTCGCACGGCTACCGCGCGGCGGCGCCCCAGCCGCCGGACTTCGACCCGGTCGACACCACGCCGGCACCTGCCCCGTCCGAGGAGGTCGGTGCCGAGCTGCTGTCGCAGGGATACGCCCTTGCCGGCTCCGCCTTCGCGTCCAACGGCTGGGACGTCGTCGACGGGGTGGCGGCAGGGGAGGCCCTGCACGAGTACTTCGTCGACGAGATCGGCGAGCCGGACCGCACGTACGTGTGGGGCGACTCGCTGGGCGGGCTCATCACCCAGACCCTGGCCGAGAAGCACCTGGACTGGGTGTCCGGTGCCGCGCCGCTGTGCGGCGTCATGGCCGGCGGCAACCTCAACCTCGACCTCGCTCTCGACGTGGCCTACGCGGTCAAGACCCTGATCTACCCCGACCTCAAGCTGACCGGCTTCGCCAGCCACGACGAGGCGGTCGAGAACTGGCAGGGCGCCTACGACGCCATGACGGAGGCGGGCGGTGACCTGGAGAAGGGCGTGCCCTCGATCCTGCTCATCGCCGCCCTCGCCGACGCGCCGACGCAGACCAAGACCTACGACGGGGCGACGATCGAGTCGCAGGTGCGGGCCAGGGCCGAGTCGATCCTCACGGCGCTGGGCTACGGGACCTACGGCCGCTACGAGATCGAGCAGCGGGTCGGCGGCAACCCCTCCGGCAACGAGGACGTCGACTACTCGGCGCGCGTGAGCGAGGACGAGCAGGCCCTGATCGAACAGGTGTCACCGGGAGCCACCCGTGACCTGCTGGCCTCCATCCAGAACGGCGAGCGGGTGACCGCGGACCCGGCGGCCCGGGCGAAGTTCGACCGCATGGGCAACCCCACGGGCAACCTGCAGGACCCGACGCTGACCATGCACACGACCGCTGACCCTCTCGCCCTCGTGCAGAACCAGGGTGTCTTCGCCGACCGGGTCGGTGAGGCACGAGAACGCACCGGTGACCTGGTCCAGATCTACGTGACGCCGCCAAGGTCCTACTCCGAGGACACCGGCGCTCCCTACGGTGCGGGCCACTGCAACTTCACCACCGACCAGCGGGTCGCGGCCGTCACCCTCCTCGACCAGTGGGTCCGGAAGGGCGTGTTCCCGGCGCCGCGGGCGATCAGCGAGGCGTTCGGCGACGACGAGGCGGTCACCCAGACCTACCAGCCCGGGCCCTGGCCGGCCGAGGTCGCGCCCTGACCGACGGCCCCATCGCTGCCGACGCGCACCCTGCGACACCGCTCGGCGAACTCGCCTACCGCTGCGCCGTCGCGGTGCTGTGGGTGCTGCTGACGCTGGTGCTGCTCCTGGACGACCGGGGCCTCTTCACTCCTGACATCAAGCCAGAGGTCTACCTCGCGCCACTGCGGACAGCGCAGAACCTGCTGCCCGCCTGGCTGGACACCCAGCAGCTGGGACTGCCGAACTTCAACGTCGGCCTCGCGCCGGTGGCGGCCGTCGTCGCCGGCATCCAGGCGCTCGGGGCCACCCCCGCGCTGAGCGTCCGGGTGCTGCACCTGCTGCTGCTGGTCGTCGCCGGCTGGGGCGCAACGGCGCTCTACCGAGAGGTCGCGCCCCGGCCGGACAGCCGCACCGGCCGGCTGCTCGCCGGGCTGCTCTACGTCGCCAACCCCTACACCGTGGTGGCCGGCGACACCTTGGCCATCACCTTGCCGCTTGCCTTCCTGCCGTGGCAGGTCCTGTGCCTGCTCCGGGCAGTCCGCCGGCGCGGTTGGCGATGGCCGGCCGCCTTCGCGCTGACCTTCGTGCCGATGAGCGGGATGAACGCGGGGGTCGTGCCGATCCTGCAGCTCGTCGTAGTGCCGGCCGTGCTCTGGTACGCCGTGGAGACCGGGTCGCGGGTCCGGCCGCTGCTGGTGCAGCTCGTCCGGTGCGGCTTGCTGTCCCTGCTCGTTTCGCTCTACTGGCTGCTCCCCGCACTGTCCGCCACCGAGGTAGGCGGCAACGTGCTCGGCAACTCCGAGACGCTCACCGGGATCGCGGCGCCGTCCTCACCGGCCGAGGTGCTGCGTGGCCTGGGTCTCTGGGTGATGTACGGCAGCGGGCCGGAGGGACCGTGGCAGCCGGGCTTCACGTCGTACCTCACCAGTGTCGCCGTTGTCCTGCTGAGCTACCTCGGGCCGGCGCTGCTGGTGCTGGCCGCGCTCGCGGTGCGCGGCCCCGCGCGACGACTAGTGCTCGGCACCGTGGTGCTCACCGGAGTTCTCATGGTCGGACTGCACCCCCCGGACCAGCCGACCCCGGTCGGCCGTGTGCTCCGGTGGGGATTCGACCATGCGGCCGCCCTCGGCGCACTGCGCACCACCAACAAGGCGGGCGCCGTGCTGGTGCTGGGCATCGCCCTGGCGGCCGGGATGCTCGGCGCAATGGTGGCCGCCCGCCGGGTCGCAGTCCGGGCCCGGCTGATCGTCGCCTCGCTCATGGCGCTCGCGGTCGTCGGGTCGACCTGGCCCGCCTGGACTGGTGGGCTCTTCAACGACCGGCTCATGATCCCGGCGTACTGGCAGCAGGCCGCGGCCGAGACCGACCGCGGGCCGGCCGACCAGCGGGTGTGGCTGCTCCCGGGACAGGTGCAGTCCCACTACCGGTGGTCCCAGGACCGGGTCGACGACATCGACAAGTCGTTGCTGTCGCGGCCTCCATTGCTCCACACCACCATCCCCAACGCCAGCGCAGCGTCGTCGAACTTGCAGGCCGCCATCGACGCCCAGCTGCAGGAGGGCTCACTGCCGCCAGGCGCACTCAGCTCGGCGGCTCGCTACCTCGGCGTGGGCGACCTGCTGGTGCGCAGCGACGTCGTGTGGGAGCACACCCAGGGCGGCCGACCGGCGGTCGTCGCGGAGCAGGTGGAGCAGGACCCCGGGCTCGCACTGGTGCAAGCCTGGGGACTACCCGGAGAGAACGTCACACCCCCCGGCAGCGTGCCGGTGCCAGCCGAAGCCGCCCTGCCCCCGGTGCGCCGGTTCGTCGTCGACGCACCCCGCCCGATCGCCCGGGTCGAGGCCTTGCGCGGCAGCCTCCTGGTCGACGGCGATGGCTGGGCGCTGGCGCCGATCGCCGCGGCTGGGCTGCTCCCCGGCGACCCGGCCTTCCGCTACGTCGGCGACCTGGACCGCGCTTCGCTGCAACAGGCCATCGACGTCGGCACCCGGATCGTGCTCACGGACACCAACCGCCGACGCTCGGCCGCGATCGGCCAGCTGACCGACGGCCAGGGGCCGCTGCTGGAGGCCGACGACGATCCCGGGGCGAGCCGCACGCTGTTCGGCTCCGCCGCGCAGACCGTGCTCGAGGTCGAGGGGGGCAGGGTGACCGCGAGCAACCAGGGCGGGGTCTTCCGATCAGTGTCCAACAGCGCGCCCGAGAACGCATTCGACGGGGACCGACGGACCGGATGGGTCTTCGGCGACTTCGGTCGCGGGGTGGGCCAGCGCGTGCACCTTCGGCTGGACCGGAAGGTGCCGGTGACCGAGGTGGGGCTGCTCCTGCGCCCCCGCGGCCCGGTGACGATCTCTCGAGCCCGGCTGAATGTCGGGACGCAGGTGCGAACCGTGACGGTACCGCCTTCTGGTGAAGTGCGGGTGCGCATCCCCACGACCTTCGCGCGTGACATCCGCCTCACCGTGCTCGGGACGCGCGGGACGGGAATCAACGCGGTAGGGGTGGACGAGGTCTCGGTGCCGGGGCTGCGGGTTCGCCGAGTGGCTCGGCTGCCGGAGCGGCTGACTAGCCTCGTGGCGGACCTCGACGGCGCGGCGCGGCAGGCCTTCGACCTCACACCCGTCGACGTGGTCCTGTCCCGGGTCCGCGGCACTCAGGGACCGGGGGACGACGAGGAGCCCGGGCTGGAGCGGAACCTGCTGCTCCCGGCCGCCCGCGCCTACCGGCCCTATGGCCTGGTCCGGCCCGACGGCGGCGCTCCGGACGAGGTCCTCGACCGGCTGCTCGGCGTTACCGGCGACATCGTCGCGACCAGTTCCTCCCGCTTCCTCGACAACCCAGACGTCCGGGCCAGCGCCGCGGTCGACGGCAACGCCTACACGGGCTGGTCACCGGGTGAGCCCGCGGTGGGGTCGTGGTTGGAGCTCGCCGGCGAGCCCCGTCGGGTGACTGAGATCGACGTGCAGCAGCCTGGGGACACACTCCGCAGCGTCCAGGTGTGGTTGGACGGGCGGCTGGCCGCCGATGCCGCGATGCGGCCCGGCATCAACACGATCCCGGTCCGGCCGCAGCGCGCCTCGCGGCTGAGGCTGGTCGTCACGGCCCGAAAGGGCACCGCGCCGGTGCAGGTGACCGAGGTCGGCTTCGGCGCTGCCCGGATGGCGCCCGACGAGGGCGGCGGCCTGAGCCGCTGCACCGCGGTGGCCGAGCTGGACGGCCGCCCGCTGTTGATGCGGCCGGTCACTCCGCTCACGGGCGTCGGCCCCACCCTCTTCGCCGGATGCGGGGACCCCGTGGTGCTCGCAGCCGGTGACCACGAGCTGCGCGCGGTCGCCACCTGGATGCCCGACGAGCTCGTGCTGCGGGACTTC